>DAOTTV010000088.1:0-31317 GCA_034437755.1 Anaerolineae bacterium
CTCCCGATCGTTAACACTGGGAGAAGGGGAGACAAGCACGGTTGAAGTCCCTCTCCTAGCCACATAGTGGCGGTCGGGAGAGGGATTTAGGGTGAGGGCTGAGTAGTTACCATGAATAATAGAAAGGATGAAACGATGACGCACACCCGGGTGAAAGCCCTCGATCAAGAGACGGGGCGTGTGGGCGGGTATTTGGTCGTGTGGGGGGATGCGACGACACGCGACTTGCAGGGCGAATACTTCACGCCGCAGACGGAACTCGCGCTGGATTGGTACGAGCAACGTCCCCTGCTCTATCAACACGGCTTGGATGGCACGGTGAAGGCGGCAGTGATTGGGCGCATTGACCAGTTGACGATGGATGAGATCGGGCTGTGGGCAGAGGCGCAACTCGATATGCACAAGCGATACGCGCAGGCGGTGTTGCGCCTGATCGAGAAAGGCGTGTTGCACTGGTCGTCGGGCAGTTTAGCTCATCTGGTCGATGTGACGGACGGCGGCGAGATCAAGTGTTGGCCGCTGGTCGAGGGCAGTTTAACGCCGACCCCTGCCGAACCGCGTCATACGGATGTGATGACCTTGACGCAGGCGTATCGTGCGCTGGGGATATCCCCGACGCGCTGGCTCGCCACGATCGAGCGTGAGAGCGAGAGCGACCATGCAACAGATGCAACACATGAAACAGATGACAGCCAAGAGAGAGGACACAGCACGATGACTTTAGCAGACCACGAGCCGACCCCGCACAAGACTTTGCCGCTGGCATCGGCACAGGATGCGCGTCCACAGATTACGGTGAGCAGTGCGTTTGATGGTTTGGACGCGATGGATATGTTGCACGGCTATATGCTCTTGCGGGCGAACAAGCACTTTCGCGGGGTGAGCGAGCGTTATGCCAACGCGCTGGCGCACAAAGTCGGGCAGACGAGCGGGCGCAAGACGGACGAACTCTCGTATAGTACGCAGACGGGCTATGGCGATGAGTGGGTGCCGGACTTGTGGAGCGCGGAAATCTGGCGTAAGGCGCGACAGGATAACGTCGTGTTGCCTTTGTTCCGCAGTATCGAGATACCGTCGAATCCGTTTGAGTTGCCGATTGAAGGCACGGATCCGACCGTACATTATGTGCCGGAGACGGGCAACGAAGCACACCTGACGCTGGGCAATGGCAACCCGATTCCGGATAGCAAGATTGGCAGTGGCAAGGTGCAACTGAGCGCGAAGAAGCTGGCTCTGCGCGTGGGCTTCAGCAGTGAGTTAATCGAAGATTCGATTTTGCCGGTGCTGAACATTTACCGCGAGCAGGCGGTGCGGGCGATCGCCGATAGCATTGACGATGTGTTGTTGAACGGCGACACGGTCACGGCGGGGACGGGCAACATCAATAGCGATGATGCCGCGCCGGGTGGCACTGAAGCCTATCTAGCCTTCGATGGCTTGCGGCGGTTGGCGTTGGTGACGAACAGCGCGATGAGCGAGGATATGGGCAACGTCGCGCCGACGCTGGCGAAGATGCGAACGACGCGCTTCTTGATGCCGGCACGCTATGCGGCGCGTCCGTCTGATCTGGCGTGGGTGGTCGATGGCGGGACGTATGCCAAGTTGCTAGGGCTGGACGAGTTCTTGACGATGGATAAAGCGGGGGCGATGGCGACCGCGCAGACCGGACAGATCGGCTTTGTCGATGGTATCCCAGTGTTTGTGAGTGCGGAACTGCCGCTGACCAACGCGGCGGGCAAGATCGACACGAGCGGGGGTGAAGATCGCGGGATGGCGCTGTGCGTGTATCGTCCGGGGTCGTTTGTGGGCTATCGCCGTCGGATTGCGGTGAATGTCGATTACATCCCCTACTATGATAGCTATCAGCTGACGGCGACGGTGCGCGTGGGCTTCGCTAACTTCGACAATACGGTGGCGAGTGCGCTGTATAACATCGCGCTGTAACAGCTTGTTTGTTCGTCAACACCATTGATTATGATGGTGTTGGCGACTCTCGCCCGCCCCTGTGATCTAGTCCAGCGTAGTGGTGCAAGGAGTAATGGGCGATTTTGCGGTCGCCGATAGATTGCATTGATCCTTGATAGTGAGAGCGCGGACAATGCGTTATACTGACAATGATTAATCGGGCACCACGATGCAAGGATGTGATTATGGCTTATAAAGACCCCGAACGCCCGTTGGCGGTGTTGATTGACGCTGAGAACATGCATCACAAATACTTGAAGATCATCATGGCGATTAGCAAGAATTTCGGGCGGGCGATTACCAAGCGGGCGTATGGGGATTGGTCGTTGACGAGTATGCGGCACTGGCGCAAGCCTCTGTTGCGCTATGACGTAGAGCCGCGCCAGAGTTTGCAGGTGGTATCGGGGAAGAATTTATCGGATATTGCGCTGACGGTAGATGCGATGGATTTGTTACATGCGGGGACGGTCAAGGGGATTTGTCTTGTCTCGAGCGATAGTGATTTTACGCCGCTGGTGCGTCGCCTGCGCCATGCGGATTTGTTCGTGATGGGCATCGGCTCGCACAATACGGCGCGTGCCTTCCGCGAGGTATACGATTATTTTTTGAATATCGACGCATTCATCAAGAAGCAGAAGCGCAAGCAACAGCACAAACGCGCGCAGATCGCCGCACAACGCGAGTGGACAGCGCGTGATCGGCAATTGCGGACGTTGTTGGTGCAGGCGGCACAGACCGAAAATGGCGACCAGAAGTGGGTTAATCTGGGGGCGATCGGCAAGTATCTATCGGAAAATGTGCCGGAGTTTAACATCAAGACTTATGGCTATCCCAAGTTGATTCGCAGTATCGAGACCTTCAACGATTTGTTCGAGATTGAGCATCGCGGGACGATCTGTCGGGTGCGGTTATATGACGGTCGCTGATCCGATCCGGCGGGGGCTGGGCTTGAGCGCAGATGTCGTGCTATCGATCACGGGCGTGGCGCATGAGCAATGGGGGCGCACCCTGCGTTTGATGATGCAGGCAGACGACGCGGAGCGCTTATCGTTCGCGCTCGTGTTCGAGGATTGCCGCGAGATCAAATGGCGCATCTTCGTGCATCAGGCAGATGAGCGCGCGGTCGCTTTCCCACAGACGACGCTGGTAGACTTCGCGGTGGGGCGCGGTCAGCATCGCAGTCCGGCGACCTTGCTGAGCGATCACTTTGGCTTGACGCTGGTTTATGGTCGGCTGGTGATTGTGCATGACGGACGCAGACACACGCTGGATTAGCGCGGAGGGCTTCGGTACACTGTGGGCATCAATCGACAGATGTACACACGGATGAATCAACATGACTGATCCCAATACGCAAAACGAAACAACTCAGGATAAGGCGACTCAAGCCGAAACGCCGCAAGGCAACACCAATCAGGTAGCGATCGGCATTGCGGTGCTGGTGTGGGTGCTCATCATCGGCGGCATCGGGTGGGTGGTACTCACGCCGGATGGTGCAAACGACGGGGACGCGATCACGGAATTGCCGACCCCGATCACGCAGGATGATAGCGACGAGACGACGGGCGACCCGGACTTACAGATCGATTATGAGCCGCTGGTGATGGACGACCTGAGCGGCACGCCGGAAGACATTTGTGAAGCGGCAACCCCCAATGGCACACCGCAGACGCGCCAATTCGATCAAGCGGTGCAGGTGCTAGAGGAAGATGCGGATTATCAGGCGATTTTCTGCACCAGTGTGGGCGCGGTTCACATCGAGTTGTTTGAGGAAGAAACGCCGACGACTGTTAACAATTTGGTGTTTCTGGCGCAGGAGGGGTTTTATAACAACACGATTTTCCATCGGGTGATCGAAGATTTTATGGCGCAGGCAGGTGACCCGACCGGCACCGGACGCGGCGGTCCCGGCTATCGCTTTGAGGATGAGTTCCGCGAGGATTTGCGCTTTGACGAACCGTATCTGCTGGCGATGGCGAACGCCGGACCCGGCACGAACGGCAGTCAGTTCTTCATCACCTTCGAGCCGACCCCGTGGTTGAACGGCGCACATACGATCTTCGGCGAGGTTATCAGCGGGCAAGAGGTCGTCGATAGCATCGAAATCCGCGACCCCGCTATCCCGAACGCACCGGCGACGATGCTGGAGACGGTGGTCATCATCACGAATCCGGCACAGGTACAGTAGCGAGGTGCGGCGATGTTTGACGCATTAGAGACGGGGATTGGCTTAGAGATCGTCCTGTGGTTTCAGGCGATGCGCTTTGGGCTAGGGGACGCAGTGGCGACAGCCTTTCATTATGCCAACGATGGCATCTTCTATATCGTGGTCTTCGGTGTGATTTACTGGCTGTTCGACAAGCGTCTGGGGATGCGGATGTTCTTCGCGCTGTTGACGATCAGCCTAATTGTGACGGTGGCGAAAGAACTCTTCGGCAGACCGCGCCCGTTTCTCGTCTCGCTGGAGGTGATGCCGTTGGTCGATGAAATCGGCAACGGTATCCCAAGCGGGCACGCGTCGATGCCGCTGGTGATCTGGGGCTACTTCGCGCTGTGGATGCGGCGGCGTTGGATCACGCTTGTGGTGGCGGTTTACGTCTTTTTGCAGGGGATTTCGCGCCTGTATCTGGGCGTGCATTTTCCGCAGGATGTGATCGTCGGGTGGATATTGGGCAGTGGGGTGCTGGCGGCATACTGGTATGCGAGTAAGCCGGTGGCGCGCTGGTGGCAGGGACAGGCGATGCCGATACAGATCGCGCCGCCGCTGGTAGTCGCCCTGCTGGCGATGCTGGCGTTCTTCAACGATGAGAACGTGTTGACGACAGCGGGCTTGTTGATCGGGACGGGTATCGCAGTCGTGCTAGAGACGCGCTACGTGCAGTTCACGCCGCCGCCGACCCCGCCGCTGAAGATCGCGCATTATGTCGCGGGTTTGCTGGCGTGCGTGCTAGTGCTGGAAGGGTTGGGCATGCTGTTCGATCAAGTCGCGCCGCCGAGCTATAGCTATGCCGAGCGCAATCAGGACGGGGCGCTGTTGCTTGCACAGAGCCTATCGCTGACGACCGACGACCCGACCGCCCTCTGCACCGCCGCTGATAACGCCGATTTAGAGGCTTTCGTCAACGTGTGTGTGGTGGATGTGACGCCGCTGGCGGGCGTGTTGCGCGTGGTGCGCTATGGTCTGGTGGCGTTGTTGGCGCTGGGACTTGTGCCGGCGCTCAGCGTGCGCGCAAACGTGATGCGATCACAAGCGCCGCAAACGGCGACGACTACCGCTGGCATGTGAGTTAGTGCACGACCAAAAAAGTTTGGGTCTTTCGTATCTTGCGTGGTCAAGCTCCTTTTGTCCCCTTTTTGAAAAAAGGGAACACCAAAAACTTTGGGTGTTTTGAACGCGCAGCGGTAGCTACTCAGCCCGCACCCTAAATCCCTCTCCCGACCGCCACGATGTGGCTAGGAGAGGGACTTCAACCGTGCTTGTCTTGAGGGCAGAAGCTGGCGTCAATCAATTGACCTGAGTAGTTACCCGCCCACAGGTGGAGAAAAGGCGCTTTTTAGGGGTGAGGGGTGCGTCAAACAAGCATCCACGTTATTTTGTAGGCGTATCGGACAGCGTCCCACAAGATATAAACTTTACAATGGTGTAGAGCAATCACACACTGCGACGATTGCAGACATCCGCGATTGCTTGATCATATTGCACGAGGAAATCTAGCCCTTCAGCAACAGTATTGACATTACGCACGCGATTGCCGAGCGCGCTGATGATGAAGCTAGCGAGATAGTGTGGGAAATCGCGCTTGCCAGCGAGGATAACCCAACCGGCGCGGGAGTGATTGAGTGGATATACGTCTTTAATCGCCGGTACGCTGACTAGATTCGCCTGAACAGCAATGAGATCGAATACGAAGTGTACCTGCGGGTGTGGCGTTTTCAGGCTCTCGTAAACAATATCGTTACAAAGCATCATGTCTTCGCTGGTCAGTAGCCCTGAGAGCATCACCAAGCGCACCCGATCTTCGATAATCCACGCTGTTTCCGTTGTCATTTACCACCCCTTTTTGCTAAAAATGCTTCTGCATCATAACATATGCACGCAGATATATTGCTTAAAATAACACACCTTTAACGAATGTTAACATTTCGTCTGGGACTGGTGCAGGGCAATCGCATTTAAAAAATGAGGCGCTTTGGGATGTCGCGTGGTTTTTGTCGCAGGGGCTTTGCCCCCGCACCCCCACAAGGAACGATCGTTCCTTGACCTTGTTCATTTTGATGTTCCCTTTGTAACTACTCAGCCCTCACCCTAAATCCCTCTCCCGACCGCCACTATATGGCTAGGCGAGGGACTTCAACCGTGCTTGTCTTGAGGGCAGAAGCCGGCGTAAATCAATTGACCTGAGCAGTTACTTCCCTTTTTTCAAAAAGGGAGCAAAAGGAGCTTGATCACGCAAGATACGAAAGACCCAAAAATGAATGACACGGAGAATATATAGAGGTAAACGCAGTGGCGACAAATGAGTCCCTGCCGCCGAATGAACAACGTTTCGCACGTTACTTTGCCAGTTGCGATATTACCGCAGAGGTCTATCTTTGCCAAGTCATCCCAGCGGTATAGCAACATCAGGGACGAGGCTGTTAATCCCCGCTACCGTTGGGCAAGTTCCGCACGAAGCCGGTCTCGCGTTTTTCGGTCATGCGCTGGGTGATGAACTCGTCACGGGCATCAATCTGGGCGCGGAGGCGCTCGAAGCTGTCGTTGAGCAGAGCGAGGGAGAGTTCTTGTTCTTCTTCTTGGATGATGCGCGTGAGGGCGTAGACGGCAACTTCGCGGATGAATGCGCCGGGATAATTGACCAGCTTGCCTGCGAGTTGGGCATGGTCGTCGTGCCACATATCGCCCAGATAATTGCGGAGCATTTGCTCGGCAACGGCGCGTCCTTTGACAACCGGAATGATATAGATGCGATCAAGCCGCCCGGGACGCTTGAGGACGCGCTCATCGATCGATTCGGGATAGTTGGTGGTAGCGACTAGCAGGGTGCCCTGTTCGTTCTCGAAGGACTCGACGCCATCGAGCACGTTGAGAATCAGCGCCTTTTGTGAGGGTTGCAGGAAGGCATCAATTTCTTCCAGCAGGATGAGCGCGGGGCGATCGCCACTGGCGGCGACGGAGAGTGCCTGCTGAATCTTGAAGAAGTGTGCGCCCTGTGCATCAGCCCCGCTGACGTAAATCGCCTGATAGCTTTGCTCCAGCGCCCACTTAGCCAGCGCATTACAGAGCATGGTCTTGCCGGTGCCGGGCACGCCTGCTAGCAAGAGTTTACGAAAGGGATTGAGCTTGAGATCACGATAGACGGAAACCCCGCGCGCGAAGAAAGACGCAATGTCGTTGTGGAGTTCTTGCTTCAGATCATCTGGCAGGACAATATCATCCCAATCGACACGCGGTTCGTAGGCTTGCTGGTTGCCGCCGATGACGGTCACGCGGGCTTCAGGGCGCGAGAGTTGCTGGCAGATACGCACGAAAGAGGCCCAGGACTCGATGAAGTCATCCGGCACGCAGGCGAGGCTGGTCACCTGCTTCATATCGTTGAAATACGCGGCGACCATCAGCACTTCGCGGGTTGCGCCGCTCGCGCGATGGTGGAAAGTATAGACGAAAGAGCCGATCCGGCTTGAGAGATGACCTTCGTGATAATAATTATAGACGACGGGATAATCGCTCTCGATCGGATGTGATTCGACGTAGAGATAATCGCCGTCGATGATCTGTTCATCCGTGAATTTATCGAGTACCGAGACATCCATACAAATCTGGCTGACGGATAACATCGTCCATTGGTGTTCCGGACGGCGCGGTATCCAGTGGTTGTTGATCCAATGCGTCATCGAATCAATTTTGAGCTTTTGTGCTGGTGAATGGAAGGGATAACCGTAATTACTCATGTCGTGATCTTCATTTGGATATGGTCGTGTGAGATTAGGTTGATCTACTATATCGGCATGGTCAGGTGCTGGATGGGCGCGTTTGGTCGTGTAGCTGACATTTATTATAACGCAAATCAGCAGGCTGTGATGTATAAATTGCGTTTAGATGCGAGACGAGCGAGCAAGCCTTGAGCGATACGCGCTCGTCCCGACGCTTAGAGGGCTTGTCCGGTGGCGTGGCGGGTTTGTAACTACTCAGCCCTCACCCTAAATCCCTCTCCCGACCGCCACTATGTGGCTAGGAGAGGGACTTCAA
The DNA here is from genome assembly GCA_034437755.1 of Anaerolineae bacterium. Classification (GTDB taxonomy): domain Bacteria; phylum Chloroflexota; class Anaerolineae; order Aggregatilineales; family Phototrophicaceae; genus JAUZRW01. The sequence goes on from DAOTTV010000088.1 coordinate 8,213, forward strand.
TCGTGCTTGTCTTGCGGGCAGAAGCTGGCGTAAATCAATTGACCTGAGTAGTTACGTGGGTTTTGAGCGCGTCGAAGCGCGCCATCAGATCGCGGGTGTGGGTGCCGGGCGTGCCCGTGCCGATGCGATGGTCATCGACCTGTACGATCGGCATGACTTCTTTGTTGGCGGATGATAGGAAGGCTTCGTCGGCGCTGATGAGGTCGTCATAGGTGACGGGGCGCACGACGACGGTGAAAGCGGCTTCTGCCAGTTCAAGGACGGTCATGCGGGTGATGCCGGGCAAGATTGCGCCGTTGGTGGGCGTGGTGATGAGCGTCTCATCTTGGAACAGAAAGACGTTGCTGGTCGTCGCCTCAAGGATGTGGTCATCAGGCGTGCGGTAGATAGCTTCCATGCCGCCCTGCTCTTTGGCGCGGCGCTGGGCGAGGATCGCAGGCGTGTACATGATGCTCTTAGCATCGGGGATGAGGCGTTGATTGGGCACGGTGATGACCTTCACGCCGTCGGTGTAGCAGGTTGCGGGATAGGGTGTGAAGGGTTGCACGTAGACGATGAGCGAGGGATCGCCATCAGGCGTGATGTTGCTACTGCTGATACCGCCGGTGACGACGAGCCGAATACTGAAGTCCTCGGCATTGCCAGCATTGCGCTTGACGGTCTCCAGCACGATCTGGCGCAGGTCGTCGTTGCTCCACGGGAATTGCAGTTCGAGCAGTTCGGCACTGCGGCGGAAGCGTTCGATATTTTTATCGAGGCGGAAGGGTTGCCCGCCGTATGTTCGCAGGTAATCGAACACGCCGTAGCCGCGCAGGATGGCGAGATCACGCACGGGGAGTTTGGCATCGCTTTCGGGGACGTAATCGCCGTTCACGTAAAAGATATTGGTCATCGGGGCTTTCTCCACGATCTTATGAGCTATGTTATGTTCGATTATAGCGGATTTTGAGCGGGATTGTATTGGTGAGGACGCGCAACGCCGATGACCGATTTGGCGTATAGGGCGATAACGAACATGCGTCATATGGTGGATGCCACCGATGAATAGCGTTACAGGTGAGACTTGCCATCTCACCTTTTTTGCGCTGTCGGCGCCCCTTATCGTGATCGCTATCGCTAGGAGAAGCGTCTCTTTGGGATTTCGCGTGGTTTTTGTTGCAACCACATGATAGCGTGGACGGTATTTCAGCCCTCACCCTAAATCCCTCTCTCGCCCGCCACGATGTGGCTAGGAGAGGGATCTCAACTGCGCTTGTCTCCTCGTCTCCCAGCACGGCGTTCGAGAGAAGGGGCCGGGGGATGAGGGCAAAAGATCGCGCAAATCAATTGACCTGAGTAGTTACAAAAAGGCGACAAAAGGAGCTTGACCACGCAAGATACGAAAGACCCGGAGAAGAACAGCCCAAGCGGTTACACGTCCTTCTCCTAGCCCTGATATATGGGCGGTGCGGGGGGTTATTCCGGCGTGCCGAGCGTCAGGACGAAGCGGGCGAAGCCACTGCCATCCTCGTTATAAGATGCGGTGACCGACCCCGTTTCTAGCACGGGCGCGAGCATCCCGATTATCATCAGATCGTTGCCGAACGCGCCGCTTTGCAGTTGTTCGACCAGCGGGGTCAGCGGTTCGAGATTGATATAGGCGAGGAACTGCGGGTCGTCGATGAAGAGTTGGCTCGCCTGTGCGAAGCTGTCGGTGGTGGTCAAGCCACCATCGGCGCTGAGCGCGGCGGCGGTCGCCGGGCGGGTGCCAGCGGTGAACACGTCAGCATTAGCGGTGGCAATCAGGTCGAGGCGATCATCCCCCTGCGCGACCGCATCGGTGAAGGGCACGACGACTTGCTGGTCGTCACGCTCGATGGTGAAACCCAGTTCGTACACGATTTGTCCGACGCTTTGCACGTAATCGGCGGCGGCGGCGGAGTCGGTGGCTTCGATCATGATGCCGAAGCTGGGCAGGACGGGCAAGAGTGCGCCCTCATTTTCATTGGCGATCAGATCGACGAAGAGCGCGTAATCGCCAGTCATCCACGCCAGCGACTCGCGCAGGTCAGCGCCGCTCAAGCCCTGGAAGGCAAACTCGAATGAGACCGGGATCGCATCGAGGAATTGCAAGCCATCCTCGTTGAAGTCCAGTTCGCCCTGTGCCTGTTGCTCATCGTAGAAGTCCCCGACTTGTTGTAGAGCATCGAGCACAGCGAGGACAGTCGGACCGATGCCGGTGTTGTGCAGGACGAGCGGTGTTTCGGCGGGCAGGCGATCGGCAAATGCGAGATCGAGCGTGGGGCTACCGCCGAGCATGATGCCCTGATCGGCGAGCGTTTGCAGGTCAGCGACATTCGCGGCGACATCGATCACCAGCGAGTTATCGTTGAGGATGGTCGCGCCGAAGCTCTGCGCGCCGAGCGCACGGAAAATCGCCGGATAGTCATAATCGACGGGACTGCCAGCGAGGGCTTCAGCGGCTTCGGTCAGGTCGGGCGAGTCGGCGAGGGCGGCGACATCCCAGTACACCACGCCGTTGTAGCGATCAGCTGGCAAGCGCTCAATCGCGGCGGTGAAGTCCTCGCTCTCGTTGAGCGTAGCCTCGACCGCGATCAGATCAAGCAAGGATTGCGGGTCAATCCGGCTTGGGCGCATGACGAAGTAATCATCGCCGACGAAGTAGGTGTTCTGAAAGCGCGGCGTCGTGGAAAAATCGACCTCGGCGAGATCGAGATAGAACAGCGTCCCACCATCGACTTCTTCTTCGATGAAGGGCACAGGCTCGCCATTCATGATCATGCGCGTCTCCAACTCTTCGCGCACGTAAGCCAGCGCCCCGTCGCGGTCAGCGACATCGACGGTGTAGTAGGTGGCGGTATCCCGATCAAAATCGAAATCTTCGGTCATGTCTGATGTACCGACTGCGATCCAATCACCGACCCATGCGAAGTCCGCTTCGTATGTTCCGTCGTCGAAGCTATCACGCGGGGAGAGTTCATAGAGCAGTTCTTCAGCACTTGTCGGCAAACCGAACAGCTCCAGATCGAGGGGCAGGCTTGCGAGCAGGCTATTCACCTGCGTGATGAAGTCCTCGTCGAGGCGAGCCACCGCGAACACATCGGTCTCTGCCGCGTAGAAGGCGGCCGGTTCGCTCCAATCATCGGCGGATGCTGAGAAAGCCGGTGCGACTCCCAGCGATAACAGCAGTACAATCACGAGCATCCGGGCAATGTGACGTGTCGTATGACGCATATTGTGACGCATATGATGACATATCCTTTCTGTATATGTCCCGACGCTTATTCAGCGTCGAGTTCTTCCAGCAAGTCACGCGGTTCAGGCGAGAGCGTAATCACAGCGCGGATCACAGCGGTCGAGCCGCCATCGCTGACGGATGAAGTGATCGACGAGCTTTCAATCAGTGAGACGGCACGGTAGACATCTGCCAGTGTGCTAAGCGGCAGTTGTCCGGTTTCAGCGAGGAAGTTGAGGCTTTCCAGAATCGGTTCAGTGCCGATATACCACACCTGCGAAGCATCGGTCAGGAAGTAGGTCTGTGCGCGCTGGTAAGCGGCGTTATCGCTGAGCGCGGCTTGTGGTGCCAGTGATTCCGTTGCGCCGGTGCGCGTGCCGAAAACGAATAGGTCGTCGGATACGCCAAGCAAGAGATCAAGCTCGTTACTCGTGCCGAATTGCGCGACTTCCAGCGTGGGGAAGACCAGCGCGTTACCGTTACCGTAAGCCTCACGCGGGATGGGCGTATCGTAGAGATCCGCGGCAGTGCCCAGTTGTTCGACAATCGCCGCTGTGCCGTCGGGATTGCTGGTTTCGATAACCAGCGCAAAATCGAGGATTGCCGGTGTGAGAAACGCCAGTTGCGATTCAGGATTGGTGGGGATCACACGGGTGTACAGGGCGGCATTGCCATCAATCACCGGGAAAACGTCGCGTTCGAGGCTTAAGCCGGTGCCGGCGGCAAAGGGCAGGCTGAACGCACCGATCACCAGCGACGGGTCTAATGAATCGACGGCGAGACGCTCTTCGGTGGCGAGAAGCGTGCCGGTGGGGTCGATCACTGCCGATAGACCGCCACTCTCGGAGATAACCGCGCTGATGTTACGCAGGCTGTCGAAGCTCGCCTGTAGCCCTTGCCCGAGGCCCGTGCCGAAGATGACGAGGGGGGTATCTGCGGGAACGTGACGGGCGAAATCGACATCGACGGGCGTGGAGTCGGGCTGGACGATGCCCAGTTCTTCATATACAGACCTATCGACGCTGGTCGCAACGTCGAGCGCGAGCGTGTCCTCATCGAGCAGGGTTGCGCCGAGGACGGTCGGGCGTGTCGCCTGATTGATGCGGTCGATCACGTCGGGCAGGTCGGCTAATTCCGGCGTGCCTTCGATCACATCCTGCACCGGAGTGACGTTGAGATACGCGCCGACGTTGTACTCGTTTTCCGGCAGGCGGGCATAGGCAGCGCTGAAGTCATCCGCTGATGCGAGCGTGCGATCGAAGCCTTCGAGACCGAGCATCGCTAGCTCTTGCGAGAGGAGCAAGGCATCTGCGGTGACAGCCGCGGCAATGGGCATACCGGTGAAGCTCTCGGTGGTGGTGTAGATGATCGTGCCGTCATCATCGGTGCGCTTGAGTTGATCGGCTTCGACCAGTTGCGCGGTCTGCACGTCGATCAGGGCGATCAGGTCCGCCGGATTATCGACCTGTGCCGAGATCAAGAAGCGCGGATCGCCATTCAAGCCGCGATCAGGATCGAGCCAGATGCCGGCGGCGGCTGTCGCGCCGAGCAGATCGGTCAATTCTGAGACGGATGTCAGCCCGATGATTTGTACCGCGCTATTGGCAAGATCCGTCAAGCCGATGGGTGGGCGTTGGCTAGCCGGCAGATAAGTGACGACGCGCTCGAACAGGACATCGAGCGTGTCAATATAGGCTTGATCGGTACGGATACTGGCAAAGCCGACAGTATCCGCGGGGTAATATTCTGCGAGTGCGTTGAGATCGGTGGTGGTGATGTCCGCTGTCGCCGGGAATGCGCTCAGCAGGAGCAGACCACCTAGCACGACACTGAGTAATCGCCGCATCATAGAAAGTACCTTTCCCTAAATCTGATGTGTAATATCCCATGAATTAGTATAGGGCAAGCTGGTATTTGCACAGCATTTATCGCGCCTAATTAGATTAACAAATTATGAATTAGGCGCATTGCTCGTCGATCATACGGGCGATCAGGCCTTGTAGCTGTGCCGCGAGTTCATGATTACCTGTCTCGTTCAAGTGATAATCCGAGACGCTGATACGATGCCGCGGATAGGTGAGCGTCGTCAGGTCATAGCCTCGATCGCGGATGGTGTTGGTCAGGGCTTCGTTGGCAAAGGCGGCGAGATAGACGCGCTCATCGGCGGTGATCGTCTCTAGCTCGCGGAAGAAGCGGCGCGTGTTGGCATCCTCGGGCAGGCGTGCGTCGGGGTCATCAGCGGGGGTATAGCCGGTGCCGCCGCCGCGAAAGAGCGCGAAGTTGGTATAGCGCACGAGCCACGGCAGGCCCGCGCCTGATCCAGCGAATTGCTGTGTGGCGGGGTCGATGGCGGGCGCGATGTCGTTGTTGACGACCAGATAGAGATAGGCATCAGCTGTGGGATAGGTCTGGAGCGTTTGCAGGACGTTGGTGCTGTTGTAGCGTGGCACAGCGTAATTGACGAAGCGCACAGCAGGGAAAGCATCCGCGAGATGCGCGAGCCACACATCGGCATCATCGACCCCGTAACCGAAGGCGACCGAATCGCCGAGGATGGCGACGGTGCAGGTTGCCGCTGGTGCGGCGGCGGTCGGCAGGTCGCGCGCGCCGTCGTCGATGGTGGCTTGCCAGTGGCTCAGCTGGTAGTCGCCATCGGGCATGATGTAACCGCGCTGGTCATCAGGCGTGAAGATGTCGTTGCCGATCGTCTCTAAATCGTTGAAGTAGCGCATCCCCCACGGGTCAAAGGCGAAGAGCAGTAGCTCAAGCATCATCAGCACAAACCCGACCATCAGAGCCGCGCCACCGAGTGCCTTCAGATGGTCGGATAGGGTTTTCGGGGTGTTGTCAGCTGTCTGCGTCATCGGGTATCAGGACTCCTCACCGTCGTTATTGGCTAATACCCACGCGAGCGCGTCGTCATGACCATCGGGCGGGAACAGGCGAAACACTAGCAGAGGCGGGAAGAAGGTCGAGACGAAGCCGTTTACCAAGCCCGTCAGCGCGGGTTCGCGGATGGTGCTTGCGCCATAGATGACCTGTGCGAGCCGTAGCTCACGGCGACGCGAGCGCAACAGTCGGATCAAGTGCCCCATCGGTTGTGAACGCTCGATGCTGGTGGCGTTGATGAGGAAGCGGCGACGGGCAAGGGGCAAATTCGGCGTGATGTGTGTTGAACGGGCGATTTCAACCAGATGATCGACCAATTGCTCGATCGCCACCCGTGAGACTTCGGAATAGCGCAGTGCGATGTAATCGTCATGGTCGATGCGCGCGCAGGCTGTTTTCTTTCGTTCCATACGGGGTATCCTTTTTATTCAAGACTCATGTGTACACGTTGTGCAAAGTGGGACTCTGTCCCACACCCTGCAAAAGGCTTACGCTTTTTGAAACCATTTGTTTTTAACGCAATAGCGTTGAAAAAAGCGGGTCTTTCGTGTTTTGCGTGGTCACGCTCTTTTTGTCCCCTTTTTGAAAAAAAGGCACACCAAAAACTTTTGGCTTTTTGAACAAGGTCAAGGAACGATCGTTCCTTGTGGGGGAGCGGGGGCAACGCCCCTGCGACAAAAACCACGCGACATCCCCAAGAGCCAAAAAAGCAAGCTGTGAAAGTTTTGGTTGAGCTTTTGAAAAAGCTCAGGGGTCTTAAAAGCCCTAAATGGCTATTGCACACGTTATAAGAGCGTTATTCAAAAAACCGACTGCCATCGCATTTTATAACATAATATTATAAGAAATAGCCTGTCTATACAGATAAGGATTATTACAATTTAGTATGTGTAGGCGGGCGGCTCAAGGGATGATAACGAGCTTGCCCTGTGCTTGTCGCAACTGAACTTGTTTGAGCGCGTCAGGTGCTTGCTCAAGATCGAAGCGTTGGCTGATATGCGGTTTCAGCTTGCCCTCAGCATACCACGTCAACAGCGTTTTGAAGGACTGCTGCATCACATTCGGCGCGTTGAGCGCGTACGCGCCCCAGTAAACCCCGACGAGTGAGGTATTCTTGATGAGGAAGCGGTTGACGGCGACTTCGGGAATGTTGCCACTCGCAAAGCCGATCACCAGATAGCGCCCTTCCCACGCCAGACAGCGGACAGCTGTTGTGAACGCCGCCCCGCCGACCGGATCGTAGACGACATCGGCATAGCGCCCATTGGTCAGGGCTTTCACCTGTCCGCGCAGGTCATCATTGACGTAATCAATGGCATAGTCTGCGCCGTATTCAGTCGTCAGGGCACGTTTTTCGGGCGTGCTTGCCGCGCTGATGACGGTCGCGCCCATCAGCTTACCCAGCTCAACCGCGGTCAAGCCAACACCGCCCGCCGCACCCAGCACGAGCAAGGTCTCGCCGGCTTGTAGGCGGGCGCGATGCGCGAGCGCGAGATGCGATGTGCCGTAGACGATGGGAAAGGTCGCGCCGTGTTCGTAGCTCATGTTATCGGGCATGGCGAGGGTCATGGCGGCGGGGGCGACGACTTCTTCGGCAAAGCCGCCGTAATTGACGATGCCCATCACGCGATCACCGACGGCAAGATGCTCAACGCCGGCACCGACTTCGATCACATCGCCGGCGACTTCTAGCCCAGGGCTGAAGGGAAAATCGGGTTTCATCTGGTAGAGTCCCTGCACCATCAGCAGGTCAGGGAAGTTGACACCGGCGGCTTTTACCTGAATGCGGACATCGCCCGCGCGTAAGTCAGGCGTGACAACTTCTTCGATTGTCAGTTGCTCCGGATCGCCGAAGCGGTTGCAGATCACAGCTTTCATGATTGGGTATCCTCAAGTATGCGATGAATAGTATTTCGTACATGACCACAAAAGTGGTATAACCACATGGTAGCGTAGACAGTCCATCACCAGAGACTATTGGTGTTTCACAAACCCGTTCGGTCACAGACGGGTTCGCTGTAGCAAACCCTTACGGCTCTTTGAGATTTCGCGTGGTTTTTGTCGCAGGGGCTTTGCCCCGCCACAAGGAACGATCGTTCCTTGACCTTGTTCAAAAAGCCAAAAGTTTTTGGTGTTCCCTTTTTTCAAAAAGGGGACAAAAGGAGCGTGACCACGCAAGATATTATCGGGCGAACGCCTAGCTGTAGCTTGCATCAGCCCTGTATTTTATGTCATTGTATCGCATTTTGGGGAAACTGTGGGGCGACGATCGCCGCTGAGGGGCGACCGCCGCCGAGTTTTATGCCCGATATAAGCCGAGTGGGTCGAGCGTGTGCTGGGGGAATACGGCGTTGACATCAGCGGCGGTGAGGTGCGTACGCCGGACGAGAATCTCGCTGAGGACATCGCGATAATCGCTGGTCATGGCGAGATCGCCATTTTCGAGGAAGCGCGAGTTGATGCCGGGCCACGTCCCATGCACGGTGACCGGATGCAGGTCGGGACTCATGACGAACATCACGCCGCCGTGACCGTGATCGGTGCCTGCCGCGCCGTTCTCCTGTACGCGCCGCCCAAATTCTGACATGACGACGACGGTCACCTTGTTCAGCTGGTCGAGCATATCATCGTGGAAAGCGCGGACGTTGTTGGCGAGTTCTTGCACCAGCAAGGGGAAGCCCCCCAGTTGTTGGGCGACGGTCAAGCCCTGCGCGATGTGCGTGTCGTAGCCGCCCATATCAACGCAGGCGACTTCCAGACCGGCATCGGCTTTGATGAGCGCCGCCGTCTGCTTGAGGGCGCGCCCGAATTCGGTCGCGCTGTAGCTTGCGTCGTTGGCAGGGATGTATTGATCGACATCGATTTTGCTGACGATGTCGAGCGTATCGACGGTGGCGCGGGCGGCTTCGTCCAGCATGTCGTCCTCTTGATAGAGCGCGGCGAGCGACGCTTGCACACGGTCGGCATCGGCGCCGGTGAGATGATAATCGGTGATCGAGCGCAGAGACGTTGCCGAGATGTAGCCCTGTAAGCTGGTTTGCAGGCTATCGCCCCACCCGATGGCGCGCAGGGGGGTATCGTTCGTGCCGGCGGTCTGCGTCAGATAGCGCCCGAGCCAACCGGTACTCGCGCCGCCCTCAGCCCCATCGGTGCCGCGTTCGATCAAGTCCATCGCCTCGAAGTGACTGCGCGAGACGTGCGGCGCACCAACAGCGTGGATGGCGGTCATCTGTCCTTGTGTCAATAACTCGTGCATGGCGATCATATCGGGATTCAAGCCGAAGAAGTCGGATAATTCCAGCGTGGCGCTATCGCGGTTGCTATCGGGCTGACCGAGTGCGAGCGTCGGGCGGGCGCGGTAGTAAGCGTCATCGCCAAAGGGCGCGATGATGTTGAGCGCATCCGCGCCGCCGCGCAAGAAGATACACACCAGCACATCGCCCTGTACGCCATCTTGGGCGAAGGCGAGACGGGGCATCCATGCCGGGTAGATTTCGCGCGCGAATAGCCCCGCGCCTAGTATGCCTGCGGATTTTAGGAAATTGCGTCGTGATAGCTTGCTCATGGTGTATATCCTCCATTACTCATGTTGACTAACGGTGCGGTACTCAAGATACTCAATGATGCTGTTCCGGTGTGATGGGTATCGTCAGGACGATGCGCGTGCCGATGCCGATTTCGCTTTCGATCTGGACGGTGCCGCCGATCAGTGCCGCCCGTTCGTGCATGCCGATGATGCCGTAGTGTCCCTGTGGCGGGTCTTGCGTATCGTCGAAGCCTGAGCCGTTATCGCGGATGCGTACCTGCAATTGCGCGTCGCTATGCGTCAGCGTCAGCCAGAGATCGCTGGCTTGGGCGTGGCGCACGGCGTTGTTGAGGGCTTCTTCGGCAATGCGATAAGCGGTCACCTGTCGATCGTCGGGCAGGTCGGGCAGGTCATCGGGCAGGTTGATGTGCAGGCGGAAGCCCGCGCGTTCGGCGGCTTTCTCGCTGATGTGCCGCAGAGAGAGCAGTAAGCCCATATCGTCGATGGGGCTGGAGCGCAGGGCGTGTAGGGCGCGGCGCGTCTCGGTCAGTCCATCGCGGGTAACGTGCTGGATGGTGTCGATGCGCTGTTTGGCGACATCGGGCGCGGTATCCCAGACGGCTTGCACCGCTTCAAGCTGGATGGCGACAGCGCTCAGGGTATGAGCGAGCGTGTCGTGTAGATCACGCGCCATGCGGTTTCGCTCGCGGCTAACGGCGAGTTGTTCCAGCGTGACGGCGAACTGCTTCAGCTGTTGGTTGGCTTGTGATAGCTCTTGTCGCTGGCGGCGTTGCTCCCCGATCAAGCGGGCAATCACCCAGCCAATCGCGAGGAAGATCAAATTACGGATGATCTCTTGCTCAAGAAAGACATTGAAGGGCACGCTACCCGCGTCGACAAGACCCAGGGCTAGCGATAGCTCTAGCGTGGTCGTCAAGATGCTGAAGAGGACGACCATCCACCAGCCATACTGCGCGGCGACCACCACCAGCGGCGCGAACAGCCACAGCAGTAGTGTGCCGCCATCGGGCAGGGATGCATCACCGATCATGCCCTGCTCTAAGCGAGCGACGACCGCCAGCGCCCGAAACAGGATCGGCAAGGCTGAGGCGGCAACCAGCGCGAGCGGCAAGTACAGGCGACGAAACCAGCGTTGTAAGCGCGTGATACGCAAATACAGCAGGAGCAGTGTCGAATGCAGGAGCATGAAGACGATCATCACCACGTCGCCGGGGTCGCTGTTGTTGCTCAGATTGCAGAACGCCAACAGGACGATCACAAATTGAAGGCTGGTCAGCGCCTTGAAGATCGGCAGTAAGCCGGGTTCGAGGCGGGCGGGATTGTCGCTCATCGGGTGTGCTTGCCCTCTCATCGATCGGTCACATCTCGTTTGCATTGTATCATCATGGTGCGTGCTTGACATCTGACGGCGCACCCGCATTGATGTGATGGCGGTCACATCTCAGGCATGACACGGGTCACCCCACATGAGGCCCGGCATAACTTCACACGGGGCGCGTTTTGCGGTTCAATAGAGACGAAACAGCAAGCGGATAGAATACGTACGCTATAATAGAAGGAGGCAACAGCATGGGCATTGGCGATATGATGGGGATTATCAGTTTCTTCATCGGTGTTTTGATCGCATATCCGGCATTATTGATTGTTTTGAGCATCATGTTTGTGGGGCGCACGAGCAAAGCGGCGCACCGTATTGATCGCGGCTTTCGTCTGCCGTTTATCGTTGGCGCGGTCGTCGCGGCGATTGTAGGCTTTCTGGTGGTTGCCCTGCTGGCGGCGGGCGGTCAGTTGCAGTTAATCGGCGCGATTTTATTCTTGATCTTTTCGTTCTGGGGGACGCTGGGCATTGCGGGGATGGCGCAGGTCTTCGGCGCCCGCATCAGCGCGATGGGCGCACGCGAGCGCAGTCCGCTGTATGAGATGGTGAGCGGGGGCGCGGTCTTGACCTTCGCCTTCGCGTTTCCGTTTTTGGGCTGGTTCGTCGTGTTGCCGATTGCGACGGTGATCGGGCTGGGGGCGGTGACGCTCAGCATTTTCACACGATTGCCGGCTGATAAAAGCGGCGATGCCACCCATGACAGCGATGAGGAGGAGACCTTGTTATGGCAAGGCTGAGCCGTCGCGACTTCTTGAAGCTGGCGCTCGCTGGCGGGGTGGTGGCGGGGTGTAGTCCGGTGATTGATACACAACTGCGCCCGCCCTTGCCCGCCGCCGCGCACACGATCGACGCGCAAACGCCGACGCGCATCGTGCATTTGCTCAATCGGGCGACACATGGCGCGACACCGGCGCTCGTCGCTGAAGTAGAGACGATGGGCGTTGCGGCGTGGACTGACCAGCAATTGCGCTATGAGCAGATCGACGATTGGCGCTGTGATTTGCGCCTGCGTCGTTTCGATACGATCGCGCTGGATGAAGTGGACTTGCGCGCGTTCGGGCGTTTGCCAGATAAGCGTTACGTCGCCAATGAACTGGTAGCGGCAACGCTGATGCGGATGATTTATTCGCGGCGGCATCTGTATGAGGTGCTGGTGCATTTCTGGAGCGATCACTTCAGCATCTATCACTTCAAGAATGATTGCTATACTTTGAAAACAGTCGATGACCGCGAGGTGATTCGACCGCACGCGCTGGGCTACTTCGGCGATATGTTGCGCGCATCGGCGCATAGTCCGGCGATGCTGGTCTATCTGGATAACATCGCCAACGAGAAGAGCCACCCCAACGAGAATTACGCGCGCGAGATCATGGAATTGCACACGCTGGGGGTCAATGGGGGCTATAGCGAGCAAGACGTGCAAGATGTGGCGCGGTGCTTCACAGGATGGACGATCAACGATAATCATCAGTTTGAGTATCGCGCTGAGTGGCATGACGACGGCGAGAAGCGCGTGCTGGGTCATGTGATACCGGCGGGGGGCGGCAAGAGCGACGGCGACCGCGTGCTGGATATACTGATCGATCATCCTAGCACGGCGCGTTATATCGCGACCAAGCTGGCGCGGCGTTTCGTCGCGGATGACCCGCCGGCGAGCGTGGTGACTGCGCTGGTGGAGGCGTGGCAGAGTAGCGCACGCGGGACACAGGGCGGCGATATACGGGCGATGATGCGCGCGCTGTTCGATCATCCTGATTTCTGGGATACGCCGCGCAAGTTCAAGCGTCCGCTGGAATTGGTGGTCTCGGCATTACGAAGCACACACGCCAGCTATAACGGACGCGCCGCGCTGATTGATCGTCTGCAAGATATGGGACAGCGTCCCTTCGGACGACAAACGCCGGATGGTTACCCCGATGTCGCACGCGCCTGGGGGAGCAATCTCGCGCCGCGCTGGAATCTGGCGCTGGATCTGGTGCAGGATAGCGATCGCCTGTCCGGTGTAGGCGTGCCGATCAGACAGTGGCTCGACTGGGGCGGCGACGATCCAATCCGTTATGTGGGACGCGCTCTGCTCATGCGGGATTTGACGACGAGCGAATACGAGACAATCGCGGGCGTGATCGGCAAGACGCGCAACTTAAGCCCGTACGACATGGGGCAGACCATCGCCCTACTGTTGAGTACGCCCGCGTTCCAGTGGCGATAATCAAGCAGAAAGACAGGTAAAACTTATGATTAAGGTTCTCATCGTAGACGATCAGGCGCTTGCGCGTGATGGGCTGGCGTTGATCGTCGGCGCGGCAGATGATGTCGAGGTCGTCGGCACAGCCGAAGATGGCGCGCAAGCCCTCGACCAGATTGCACAGCACACGCCCGATCTGGTATTGATGGATTTGAAGATGCCGACTATGAACGGCGTACAGGCGACGCGCCGCATCCGCGAGCGTTTCCCGGATGTGCGTGTGCTGGTGCTGACGACGTATGACGCGGATGACTGGGTGCTGGATGCAATTCGGGCGGGGGCGCGGGGATACTTGCTCAAGGACTCGCCGCGTGACACAATCACGGATGCCATCCGGCGCGTGATGGCGGGCGAGACGATCATGTCACCGACGATCGCATCGAAGTTGTATCAATTCGTACAACAGGGCACGCCGACCGACTCGACCCTTGCTGAGCAATTGAACCCGCGCGAGCGTGAGATTCTGAGTCATCTGGCGAATGGACGCAGTAATGCCGAGATTGCCGAGCGGATTCATCTGGCAGAAGGCACGGTGCGTAACTACGTCAGCAGTATCTTTAGCAAGCTAGATGTCACCGATCGCACACAGGCGGCGGCGATTGCGTGGCGGCATGGCTTAGTCAACGAGGATTGAACGTGAGAAGGGGAGCGAAGATCATTGTGAACGCTGCGCGTTCAAAAAAGCAAAAGTTTTTGGCGGTCCTTTTTTTTTAAAAAGGGGACAAAAAGAACTTGACCACGCAAGATACGAAAGACCCTCAATTGATAACCACTTAGCCCTCACCCTAAATCCCTCTCCCGACCGCCACGATGTGGCTAGGAGAGGGACTTCAACCGTGCTTGTCTTGAGGGCAAAGGCTGGCGTAAATCAATTGACATGAGTAGTTACCTCAATTGTTTACTGGATAGCTTAGGCATAGCACACAGGCTAGCCGAACGGTATAAAAACATTGTGCAAATTGTCGTTTGTAACCAAAGGCGACATAGGCAGTCGCCTTGACGCACACAGTACGCCTGCCCTACGCTCTAGACAAAAAGCCTGAAAAACGCCGTTTCGATTTGTGCGCTTGGCAATCGGTGCTACAATGAATTTGTCTTATTCAAAAACAATATGAGGGATTTTCAATATGCAGAAGTTTTTAATCCGTGTAATACTGAGCTTGATGGTGGTACTGAGCATCGCGCTCGTGGGGGTCGCCCAGCAAAGCCTTGCTGTGGGAGATACCATCAACGCGACGGCAGATGATGCAGTCGTTGATTATAGCCTGAGCCTTGAGACGGGGCAGACGGTCGTGATTGACCTGCAATCCGATAATTTCGATAGCTATATCGAAGTCCGGCAAGATAGCACCGTGCTGGCGTTCAACGATGATGGTGGCGAGAACGTCAACTCCCTGCTGGAATTCACCGCGCCTGAAACCGGCGTTTACACCGTGCGCGTGCGCTCGTTCATCGGCAACCCGAACGGCGACTATATGCTGGCTGTGCGCGCGAGCGCCGCGACTGAGCAAGAGACCGATATGGCGGCACAACCGAGCGGCGATGGCACGCTGACTGTCGGCGGTAGCGTGACCGCGACTGCCAACAACGAGATTGTCCCCTACACGGTGACGCTGGACGCAGGCATGACTTACATCATCAGCCTCAATTCGGATGATTTCGACCCATATTTAGAAGTACAAGATAGCACGGGCACGCTCATCGCTGAAAATGACGATGACGCTTTCTCGCTCAATTCTGAAGTGACACTGACCCCGAACAGCACGGGCGAATACACGATCCGCGTGCGCTCGGCATTCGGGCCGGAAGCGGACGGTAACTACACGCTGGCACTGGCCCCGCTGACGACGACCGAAATCGCCATCGGCGATCCGATCACGACCGAAGCAGATGGCAGTGCGAATGTTTACGTTTATACCTTCACGGCGGAAGCTGGCGACGTGATCAACATCGCGGTTGATTCGCAAGATGACGAAGACACGCGCCTCTATCTGTACGCCCCCGATCAGAGCGAAGTTGCCAGCGATGATGACTCTGGCGCGGGCTTAAACCCGCTTGTGCGTCGTCAAGAACTGCAAGAAGGCGGCACTTACACGCTTGAGGTCGAGAGCTACAGCGGCGAGCCGATCGTGAGCGATCTGAACGTGGCGATTGAGCCGACCGAAATCCTCGACTTGAACGCCGGCACGATCGATATTCGCATGGGCAGTGATGTGACACAGGACACGCTCTCGCTCGAAGTGGAGACCGGCGCGACCTACGTCATCACTGTCACCGCGTCCGAAGTGCTGGACTCGACGCTGTTCGGTGATTTGACCGAGCCGGGCGAGGACTTCGCCAACCTGAACTTCAGCTTCCGCGGGACGAACGACATCGCTTTCCTGTACGAAGCCAACACCACCGGTCGCGTGACGATCAACCTGCGCTACGAAGCCTTCGGCGGCAGTGTTGATTTCTCGATTGCGGCTGAAGAACTCGAATAATCGCCATTCACATATGTGATTGATCGACAAACGGACGGTGCGCGTTGCATCGTCCGTTTTTGTGTGTGATAGCGTTAGCGGGGTATATCTCAGCGCACGACTTCGTAGAGGTCGCTGGAAGTCGCGGTGTCGGTCAGGTCAACGCGCACTTCTTGACCGCCGTAGCCGCCATCCGTATCGTGGGCGCGGATGGTGATATACGGTGTGCCTGCCGGAATCGTGAGCATGCGCGTGGTGGTGAAGCTCGATGTCTCGCGCGGGCGGGTGACACGATAGGTATGCCGTTGGTCGCGGTCAGCTTCGAGTACGCGCCCGTTCGGCAAGACGAGATCCCAGCCATCGACATAGGCATCATCGGTGCTATCGTGTGCGATGGTGACCTTGACCACCCATTGCTCTTCGGTACTCGGGGGCGGTTCGGTATCCCCGATCAAGAAGGGCTGTACGGGGCCTTGCGCGTATTCACTATCGCTCGCTTCGAGTTCGGCGGCATCATCGACCTGATAGGCGCGGACGAAGGTGACGTTTGCATCGCCGGTCTGCGGTAAGATGTTGCGGAGGATGTTCGCCGGTGAGATGGCGGGAAAATAGATCGACGCGACGGCATACGAGCCAAAGATGAGGATGAGCAAGTTGAGAAGCACCAACTGCGGCTTCATCGGCTTGCGTTCTTTCGGCGCTTTGCCGAACAGCTTGCGGCGATAGCCCTCGTTCTCTTGACTCTTGAAGCGTGTCTTGGCTTGCCGCGACATCGCATCCCAATCAATCTGCACATCTTCCAGCACACCGACGAGATCGTTATAGGTGGCTTCGGCTTCGGTGTTGTGCGGGTTGATCTCCATGATTTTCGTCAGGTACGCCCGCAGTTCTTTCTTATTCTGAGCGAGCGATGCCCACCAGATCCACGCCAGTTCGTTGTGCGGGTCTTGCCGCAGGACGTTTTCGAGCAGGTCTTTGGCGCGTTCGTGTTCGCCTTTTTTGGCAACTTGGATGCCGAGTAGTAAGCGTTTTTCGTGTTGAATTTGAGCAAGTGTAATGTCAGACATGAGGATGACTCCTATTCGCTAGCGCGTGCTTGAGGAGCCGCCCCCACTGTCAGCGGAGGGCGGCGCGACGAGGCGGATTAGTTGACGCGGATGGTCGGATCCGTGTTCGCATCGCCAGCACGATCGATCGCGAGCAGTGCCAGTTCTTCGGCACGCGGGCCTAGGTGTTTCGTCTTGACGGGCTTATCGTCGATCAACAGCCAGATAGCCCCCTGAACGTCCATGATTTCGTAGCCGTTTTGTTGCCAGTTATAGTTCACCAACCAGTAAACCAGCGGCAGATTTTCAGGACGATCAACACTGCCACTCATGTTGTTGTAGTTCGGTGCATCGTAGGTCTTGCCGGGCTTGATGGCATTGCCATAATCGACACACCAGGCGTTAAACGTGCCGTTCAGCGTACCATCGACAAATGCGTTGAGATAGCTCGCATCCGTGCCCAGTTCCACCACGAGGCTCGATGTCCCCATTTCCAGCACTTCTTCCTGACATTCCAGCGGATACTGGATCATGACGTGTTGCGCGTTGTTCTGGACGGGTTCCAGCACGGTGGTAGCGTAATGCGCGTTGGGGCCACCGGACTCGAGACAGCGCGAGACGACGTTCAGATTCTGGTTGATGGCAGAACTCACGCCCGTCAACAATAAGATGGCGAAAGTGCCGATGAGGGTCAGCGTCGGCATGTATTCGATCACGCCTTGACCTTTTTCTAAATGAGACCATGTGAATGATTTGAACATTGTGTACTACTCCCCTGTTGCTATGAGATAATCAATGCGATAGATGATATTACGAAACCATAATGTTTCGTCTGATTACATTTACATTTTACACAATTTTTGCAGGTTAGAAACGTAAGATTACGAATTTAGGACTAAATGACTACAGGGGCGTTATCTATGTATAGATTACGACTTGTAATACGTATTTTGAGCGTGGATGAAGTGCAAGGATTCTTCGATTGTGCGGTGATTGCGCCATTTGCCACGACTGATGCGCGACGCAACGCTAGCGAAGTAATAGTGCATCGTATTGCTGGTGACCATCGTCGTCCACATCAGGTGCGGGTGCTGGTAATAAGGCTTCCAGATTTGCCCGATGCGCCGTAGCTCACGCGGGAAGCTGTGGACTTGACTGGTCTCAAAAATGATCGATATTTTCTGTGAATGTTGGTCAAGGATGGCGATCAGCTCGCTCGCTAGCGCGTCAATCTCTTCGATCGTAGCTCCCCCCACCAGTGTTACAAGCAGAATGTCATCGTCAACCAACCAAGAGAGTTGCTGTTCCATGAGATGTTTTGCCTATTCGCCTGATTATACGGTGTGATGGTGTGCATGATGCACATTACGCATCCGATGCACTTATATCTTTATCTTACATTAGAAATCTCAAATCGTCAGAAAAATTAAGGAGAATATCACATGAACACCCTTGTAACGCTGTTTGCCCTACGGCAACACATCGGCTTAGCCGACGATGACACGCGCGACGATGCGCGTCTGCTGGCGGTGCTAGTGGCGGCGACCAACGCCATCGAAGCGCGCACGCGCCGCATCTACACGCCCTATCAAGCGACTTTAGCCCACAGCATCGACCCACGCCGCCCGCGCCACCTGAGCTTATACAAAGATTTGCTGAGCTTGCAGGGTATCGTCAACGGCGATGGCACATCACCCGCGCTGGCAGATGTGCAGGCCTTGCGCGATGGCACGCTTTATCTGCGGACGGGCGGGTTCGTCTATCGCGATACACCCCAGAATGCTGTACAGGTGACGGGTATCTGGGGCTATCATCCCCAATGGGACGACGCGTGGGCGAGTACGGGTGACAGCGTGCAGGATGCTAGCCTGAGCGCGAGCGCGACCGCGATCACCGTCACTGCCGCCACCGCGCCGACTACACAAGGCACGCCGCGCTTTCAAGTCGGGCAATTGTTGCAGATCGAGGCGGAGTATCTGCGCGTGCTGGAAGTCGATGATGCGAGTAACACGCTGACTGTCGCGCGCGGGGTACGCGGCACGACCGCCCAGTCGCACGTCCAAGGGCAAGCGATTGCGGTCTATCATCCGCCGGCGCGGGTGGCGATGCTGTGCCTGCAATGGGCGCACTGGTTATACAAAGTGCCGGACATGCCAGCGACTGGCTTGCCGACGCATTTGATCGATACGCTCGATAGCCTGCGCCGCATCCGTGCTAGCTGAGCGACGTAGGACAGCCCCGCGCCGATATGTTTAATCGGGCGGGGCGGCGGTGGGATGCTTACTCAAGCTCAAAGTAAATCGGCGTGTTTTCTTCAGCGTTGGGGAAGGGATAGAACACGAGCAGAAGGTCTCCATCGGCGGCGTTGACCGGAATCGGCACGCGCCCAACGCGATTGCGCCCCGGCAGGATGCTATAGAGCATCAAGTCTTCGATATAGACCAACTCGGCGGGGTACGGGTCTTCGGCAGACCCCTGTATCGCGAAGTTCAGCGTATCGATGATGCAATCATCACGGCTATCGAAGGGGCATTCAATCTCGACCGTCGCAATCACGTATTCCGTCTCGACGGGTGCTGCATCATCGTCGGCGCTCTCAGCATCGTCAGCGCCCTCACCGTCGCCGTCAGTATCGGTCGCGCCTGTGCCGAGATCAAGCTGAACTTCGGCAACTTCGGCATCAGCATCGCGTTCTAGACCGAGTACGGTAACGGTGACCGAGGGGGTCTCGGCAGAGTAGCCGAAAGCATAAGGAGACTCAAGCGTTCCCGCACCGACATCGACCGTTGCTTCGGTATCGGTGGTGGTCTCGTTCGTCTCCTGCGGTTCACAGGCGGCGACCGCCGCAGTCAGTTCCACGACGAACACTTCCGCCGATTGGTACGCGCCCTCATCGCTCATATCATCGCGCGTGGTCGCATAATTCGAGTAAATCAAATCGACCGTGCGTTGCAACCCCGTGACCGAACAATCCGGTTCTTGGGCATAAGGTACGCCCCACACGCCCAGCAACAAGAGGACGAGGAGCATCCAGCGACGTTTCATCATAGACAACAATCCTTTCGCATTGGCATCTCATACACATGATAGGTGACCTAACATTTCACATGACAACTCAGGTAGAGTCTTCTTGTGGGGTTTCACCCCACGCCCCAGCAGGGGATGTGTCCCCTGCACCCCAGTTTTGCCGAACGCAAAGCGTTCGGCGGGTACAGGTTCAAAGGACGATCGTCCTTTGTGGGGGTTCGGGGGCAAAGCCCCTGAGTAGTTACCATTTCACATGACAACTCTAACATAGACCCATCAGGAGGACATCGCATGTCAACACCTTTTAACAATGCCTTGACACAACTGGCGGCCTTACAGGTCGCGGGGGTCGATCAGCATTATGCCATCGACCAACTGCCGCCGACGCTGGAACGGGCACAATTGCCGGCTCTGCTGGTTCTGCCACTGGATAACAACAACGACCGCCTATTCCAGCGCGTGGGCGGCGGCTTCGAGGCGCTGGCGTTCGCCAATGGCACGCGCTCGATCCGCTACACGGTGACGCACCTGCTGTTGATCGCACCGCAGGCGGGCGGCGCGGGCTTACGCGCCCACCTGCCACCCCTGATCACGACAATTGACGCGTACTTCGACGCGCTGAAGGACGATGTACGCCTGAATGACACGCTGCTCGAACCGACACAGGTCGATGTCGAACCCGGCATCTATACCTATGGTGAGGCGCGTTATATCGGGTGTGCCCTGCGCCACCTGTGGCACATTCAGCTATAACGAGGAGATTAAGCCATGAGCATGAGCTATCAAGTGACAATCGACGTGAGCGACGACGAGAGCTACGGGCTGGATATCAGCGCCGATGTGCTGGCGATCGCGTGGCGGCTGGGCATGGCGCACCCCTACGCGCCGATCGCAGACCCAGCCGAGGCTGAGATTACGCTGGTGAACCGCGCCGGACAGCACAACAGTTACCCAACGGGCCAGCGCGTGCGTATCCAGAGCGTGCGCGCTGGCGGGTCGCCGGTGACACACTTCGTCGGCGCGATCGACCGCGTGCAACTGACGACCGGCTCATCTGCCGATCACCGCGCCGTGCTGACCTGCTATGGGCGCGCGCGCGAACTCGACCAGCAAGCGGTGACTCTGCCGCTGTTATTGAACATCAGCGCCGATGCCGCCCTACGCGCAATTATCGAGCGAGTGCGCCTGCGTTATCCGGCGCTGGCAGGCTACTGTATCATTGACGTGGCGGGCTATAACGATCTGGGCGCGACGCCGATGATCTTCCCCGCCTTGCCGCTTTCGTTGGCGTTCGAGGCCGGTAAATCGACGTTTGCCTACGTTGGTGACGTGTGGACGACGACCACCAGCGCCTACGCGGCGATCCGCGATGTGGTCGCCAGCGAGGGCGGACGCTTCTTCTTCGACCGGACGGGACGCGCTGTTTTCTACAATCGGCATCATGCGTTCGTCGATACACCGCAGACCTTGAGCATTGATGACGACGTGCTAGAACTCGGGTATGACTACGGCGCAGGGGTCATGACGCAGGTCGAAACGACGCTGACACCGCGTCGCATCGGGGCGCAGAATCGCTTGCTGTGGCAGAGCGAAGACCCGATCGCCGTGCCACAGGACGTGACACAGGTGCTGACGGTGCGCTACAGCATCGATAATCGCACCATCAGCGCGTTGAGCGTGCAAAACCCGCTGCCGTACATCCATTATCGCGCCAATACCCGTGCCGACGGTCAGGGCTTGGATGTGACGGACGCGCTGAGGGTCGCCCTGCGTGCCGAGTCGAACAGTCGCGGTGGCATGCTCGAACTCGACAACCCGACGCGCTTCAGTCAGGTCTATGTGACGCAGTTAGAGCTACGCGGCACGCCCCTGCTCAGCGATAACCCACTGACGATCACGGCACGCGATACCGTTGCCGAGACGTTTTACGGCGTGCGTCGTCAGCGATTGCGCCTACCCCTGCTCAGCGATAGTGCCGAGGCACAGGCGGCAGTCACGGATGCGCTCTTACAGCAGAGACAAGTGCGCGGGATCGTGCATCACGTGACGACCGATACGTACACCCACGCGCACGCTGTACAAACGCTGACGTTGTTCGACCGCTTGCAGATCACCGAAGCGCACAGCGGGCACAGCGCCGATTATCGCATCATCGCTGAGGCGCACCAGGTACGCGCAGGCGGGGCACAGCATCGCGTGACGTGGACGCTAGAACCGGACGACAGCGCGGTCTTCATCGTGGTTGATACGTCGTGGGTCAACGGGGCACAGCGTCTACGCGCCCGTTAGCCCGCTGGAATCAGCGTATCGACATCATCCGCGCGCTCGACCACCCAGCCCGTCAAGCCGGTGGTGAGGCGTACTTGCCACCACACGAAGCCATCGCTCGCACGCGGGCCGTCGACGATCACGACGCGCGCGCCACTCTCAACACGGGCGATGATCTCGCCGGTGAGCGCGGGACTCGCCCGCATGTTGAGGCGATCGCCGCCGGTGGTGTTGATGATCGCCACGCCCTGCACAGTCAACACGCCGGACGGGTTGCCCTGCGGTTGCTGGACTTGATCGGGCGTGACTCCGCCGCCCTGCCCGTCGTCCGTGCCTAAGATCGTCTGCGCGGCGAAGATCGGCGGGGCGAGTTGTGCCCATGCGCCATAGTTCGCGTCCGTCGGGGGCGATGACCACACCGGACTGTAATCGCCACCTGCACGCCCGATCCATAGCGGTGTTTGTTCGATGTCTGTCGTGCGCGTGCGCGCATGCGTCAGGACGGGACTCTCGCCAGCGATGATATAGGCGAAGCCGTCCGGCGTGTGCGTCAGCACGTCATTCTGGGCGCGGATGTTGGTCAGCACCCGTGACGCGCCGTCGCGATCAATGAGTAACCAGACCTGCGAGAAATCCAGCAGGCTATCGCCCACCAGCGCGACGCGCTCGCCATTTTGTACGAAGAAAGCGTCGAAAATATCGACGGTCGTCGTGGCGAAGAAAGGCACGCGCCCGCCTAAATCCGGACGAAAGACGTGGAGCGCGTTCAAGTACGGGACATAAGAATCATCGTATGCCACACGCTCATCGACCGTCGGCAAGACCGCTTCGCCCGTATTCATGAGCACATCGCTGGTGATCGTCGGGTAGCGTTGTGCCAGCACCACACGCCCGCTGATGACATTCCACTGGAAGCTATCGGTCGGCAAGTTCAAGCCGGTCTCATACGGAAAGAGGGTGAAATCGACCTGTGTCCCGCTGTAGTTGTGGATGCTGGGCAACAAGAAG
>DAOTTV010000089.1:0-22047 GCA_034437755.1 Anaerolineae bacterium
CGCACGCCGCGCAGACGTGGCAGATACGCATCATCAACTATGCGTATGGGCGGGTGGGGTTGTGCGTCGATATCGACGCGACGTGCTATTACGTGCAGGATGCGGTCTACGCTTGTCCGGCGGAGGGCTACATGCTCGCCCTCTTGCGCGAGATTGCCACGCGCACCCAGCAACGTTTATCCGTCTCGTGATGCGTCGTGGTCAGGCACGATGTAATGATTATCACGCGGGGGACGCTTGTAATGCTTATCGCTCTCAGGACGCGGTTCGAGTTCGATCACGCCCGACACGATATTCTGATAATCGATCGCGTTAAGAATGTCCTGAATGACGTTGAGCCGCGCCCGCCGCTTATCATCGCCTTCGACCTGTCGCCAGCGGGCTTCGGGAATATCGGTATGTTCGATCATCAAGTCTTTGGCTTTGGAGTATTCCACCCAGCGACTACGCGATTCAATGTCCATCGGGCTGAGCTTCCAGCGTCGCATCGGGTCTTGGGCGCGGCTTTGAAAGCGGCGTTCTTGCTCTTCATCGCTGACCGACAGCCAGTATTTGAGCAGGATAATGCCCGAATTTACGAGTAAGCGCTCGAAGCGGGGGGCGGCGCGCAGGAAATCCCAGTATTCGGCATCTGTACAAAATCCCATCACGCGCTCGACACTCGCACGGTTGTACCAGCTTCGATCGAAGATCACAATCTCACCCGCCGCCGGGAAATGCTCGACATAACGCTGGAAGTACCACTGGGTTTTCTCGCGGTCAGAGGGTTTGCCGAGCGCGATCAGGCGCACCCCACGCGGTTGCAGGGGTTCGACAATGCGCTTGATGATCCCACCTTTGCCGGCCGCATCGCGCCCATCGAAGGTTAAAATCACACGTAAGCCTTTGGCTTTCACCCAATACTGGAACTTCACCAGTTCAAATTGCAGGCGTTCTAGCTCGGCTTTGTAATATTTCTTCGGTAGCTTCTTGCTATCCTGCGCCGATGATCCGTTCTTTTTCTTTGACATCTACGGGCTTTCATTTGGGTTTGCGTGCCGATCATGCGTGTTAGGCGGATACGTCGCGTCTGCGGGCATCCTATTATCTAAGGCTCATGTGTACACGTTGTGCAAAGTGGGACGCTGTCCCACACCCTGCAAAAGGCGTGAGCCTTTTGAAACCATTTGTTTTCAACGCAATTGCGTTGAAAAAAGCAAGCTGTGAAAGTTTTGGTTGAGCTTTTGAAAAAGCTCATCGGTCTTAGGGCAAAGCTCTAAATGACTATTGCACACGTTCTACACAAGCGTGTTACCTAAATTATATCCGCCAGAGACTGGATTGCAAGCAGAGCCACTGACCGAGACGGACTCTGCTCGCAACTGCTCTAACGCGGTGCCATGCGTATCGCCCCATCGAGACGTATCACTTCGCCGTTGAGCATCGGGTTTTGGATGATGCTGATGGCAAGTTGACCGTATTCGGCGGGGTCGCCAAGGCGTGAGGGGAAGGGCACTTGTTGACCGAGCGACAAGCGCGCTTTTTCGGGCAAGCCAGCTAAGAGCGGCGTATCGAATAAGCCGGGGGCGATCGTCATCACGCGGATGCCATCACGGGCGAGATCACGCGCAATCGGGAGCGTCATGCCGACGATGCCGCCCTTGCTGGCGCTATACGCCGCCTGCCCGATTTGCCCATCATACGCCGCCACCGATGCCGTGTTGATGATCACGCCGCGCTCGTCCGCGTCGTTCGGGGCGTTTGCTAGCATGGCGAGTGCCGCTAGCCGAAGCGCGTTGAACGTGCCGATCAGGTTGACGTTAATCACACGCTGGAAACGATCGAGGGGGTGTGCGCCCTTCTCATGATGCACGGTCTTCATCGCCTCGCCGATACCCGCGCAATTCACCAACACGTTGACTTTGCCGAAGGTGTCCACCGTCTGCGTGACGGTCGCTTGCATGTCGTCCTCGTTGGCGACGTTGGTCTTGACGAAAATCGCCGCCGCGCCCAGTTCTTCGGCAACAGCCGTCCCGCGCTCCTCGTTGAGATCCGCCAGCACGACGCGCCCGCCGCCCGCTACAATCTGGCGTGCGGTCGCCTCACCGAGACCCGACGCGCCACCCGTCACAATCGCGACTACTTGTTGTAAATCCACGTAACAAAACTCCTGATTGAAAACAATATTTCGCCCTATTGTAGCGAATATCGCCTGCTTTCAGCAGGGGAGGTTTGCCCGTTGGCTTCACGCCGCGTCTTGCGGGTCGATGCCCTGCGCTTT
Source organism: Anaerolineae bacterium (assembly GCA_034437755.1). Lineage (GTDB taxonomy): Bacteria > Chloroflexota > Anaerolineae > Aggregatilineales > Phototrophicaceae > JAUZRW01. The sequence goes on from DAOTTV010000089.1 coordinate 2,261, forward strand.
GGCTAGATCAATGAAGTCCGTCGCGCTCTGGACGACCGGACGCATGTCGATTGTCTCGCCGTTTGCCAGCGCGGTGCGGGCGGCGCGGCGCTGATTGCTATAGCGCGTATAGAGGACGAGCAGGGCGGTCGCCTGATTGCGATTCTCAAGCCAGCGCCAGCCAAAGAGCAGAATCGCCAGCATCGCAGTGAAGGCGAAGGTGCGCGCGCTGAGGGGCGGCACAAGCGACGCGAGCAAACCGACGACAAGGCCCGCGCTCATCATCGCCAGCATGACCGGCACGAGGTAGGTCATCAGCAAGCGTGGTAGCACGCCCGGCATATAGCGTCGCACGTCATTATGAACTTGTTCCAGTTGGGCTTCAGGGGGTTGCATGGGCTATCCTCATTCGTCATTACAAGATCAGGTCAATCATGGATACTGTTGGCGAACCCAGCCCTCACCCTAAATCCCTCTCCCGACCGCCACAATGTGGCTAGGAGCGGGACTCACACGAGCTTGTCTGCCCGTCTCCTAGCGCTAGCGTTCGGGAGACGGGGCTGGGGGATGAGAGCCGAAAGCGGTTCAATAGCTTCGCTAGCAACATCATCATCTAGATGCCCATTGTAACGGGAAAGTCCCACAAAAACGTAGGGGATAGCCCGGCGCGTTGGCGTACTTACTCGTCGCTGTCGTCCGGTGCCGGCGCACAGCCCAGCACGTCATCGACACAACTCACGTCATCGACTGGATTGCCCTGCGCGAGATCCGCCACCCAATCGCGGAAATCCACGCCTTCGACGCTGTACGTGTAAAAGACCGGCGAGCGTAAAATCGTGTGGACATCACCGCCAGCCGTATAGGCATAGAAGGTATCGACCGCGCTTTCAATTTCTATGTAGTGATGCAAAATGCGCTGAGGTAAGGTAAAGCTATCGACCGGATCACCCAGCACTGTAGTGAAGGCGACCTGTGTCTCGTCGTAAGCAGTGTTGTACTGCGCGATGGTCAGGTTATCGTTGTGGTTGGCGCTGGCAATGTAAAAATCCTCGAAGGTCAGCGTGTCGTTGGTCTCCCCCGCGTATACGTCCCAATCGGGTAGGATGCTCGCTGTATCCCATGCGCGAAAAGTATCCGCGAGATCGGGGCTGTTATAACCGCCCGCCGCATCTGCCAGCAGGACGACCGGCACATCGCCGTAATGCTCGGCGACAAAACCGGCGTAGAACGACGACCCGATCGCCCCCGCGCTACTGCCAGCGACGAACACGCGCGCCGGCGTGGCGAAAGCCTCTGTTGTCCAGTCGAGGACGGTCATGCTGTTCTCGAAGCCGTTGTGGAAAGTTGTTACGCTCACTTCTTCATCGCCTGCCATGTAGGTGTAGACGGTCTCGCCGCCGCCGATAAACACATCACCGGTGCAATAGGGCAGGAATACCATGTCATAATCGGCGAAGGGATTCTGCGCGTTATCCAGCGCGAAGATACCATCGCCCAAGTTGGGATTGTTGGATTCTTCATCGGCGAAGGGGACGTGAATATTGGGCGAGCGTTCGATGTCGCAGGCTTGACCGAACCAGCACGCGCCACCTCCATTGAAGAAGATCAGCAGGTTGTCGCTCGTCGGGCTAGAGCGCGCATAGAATTGATAGGGCGTGCCCGCCGAACACACGCCATCGGTGGCAATCGCATTCCAGCCTTCGTCTAAATCTTCAAGCGCGGGCAGGTCGGATTGGGCTTGCGTCATGAGGGCAAGCGCGAACAGGACAAGGACACTCAATAGTAGTTGACGTTTCATGAATAATAATCTCCAAAAACAATTGTTTACCACTTATTATCCTACCATGAATGATGTCCTCGCGCTATTTTGTGCGGGGGACGCGACGCGAGCCTCGTCAATGGGAGCTTTCTTTGACCCAAGTTCTAACGAATTGTAAGGGCGAACTACAGCACGCCCGTTGTGTAAGGGGTATGACCACATGATAGCGTGGACGGTATGTCAGCCGGTTCAGGGGCCAGGTGATGCGTCCACTCAGTCGAGCATCTCGTCGTCAACTTCAAACAGGCGCATCAGCTTGAGCGCAACCTGTAGATTCATGCGGGTGATCGGGTCTTGCAGGTTGACGTTGCAAATCTGGAAGATGCGCTGAAGGCGATAGTTGAGCGTGCTACGATGAATGTGCAGGGCTTCTGCCGTGCCGACCCCGTTGCCGCCCGCATCAAGATAAGCTTCCAGCGTGCGAAAGAGATCCGCCTGTGTTTCTTCGAGCAGACGGCGTAACAGCGGCACGTAGGGATTGCCGTCCAGCGATTCGCGTCCAGCGTGGTAGAGCGTGTGCAGGTAGCCCAACTTAGTGAAGTACACCACGCGCCGATTCGGGTCGAGCTTGCGCGTGATGTTCAGCACGTCCATGCACTGCTCATACCCACATTTGACGTTACCCGTCGCACGCTGTAAGCCACTGACACCGACGCGGGGTTGAATATCGCCACAGATTTTGGTGAGGGCGACGCGCTCTTGCACGCGCGCGGCGAGGGCTTTTAGGTGTTCGTTATCTTGCGCGAGGACGATGATTTGCCCCGCGAATTGCCCGACGACCGCTTCCCACCCGTCGTTGACGATCAACTGATTGACGGTGCGGTACAAGTGCGAGAGCTTCATCGTCCCCGTCACCCCACATTCGACGACCATCATCACGTAAGGCGAGCGCAGATCGACCCCGTAGCGCATCGATTGATCGGTGAGAATCGTCTCGCGCCCGCTCTCGCCCTGTATCAATTGCGAGATCAAATTGCCCTTGAGCGAGGCTTCCGCGCTCTGCACGCTCTCTTGATACAGCATCATCAGCGCCGCGATGGTACTGCCGCTCTCGATCGCCATCCGGTCAATTTGTGAGAGGCGATGATCGTCCGCGATCACCCACATATAGCCGTAAATCTCGCCATGAACGACGATCGGCGCGAGGATGCGCTCCATCTCTAGCCCGACGTCGGGAATTGCCTCAAGGTGCATCGGGCGCATGGTGCGTTTGATCTGCGGTAAAACCTGATGATCTTCCAGCGCATCAATCAGGCGCGGGTCGGTGCGCCCGTGTAACTGTGTATAACGGCGCGCTTCATCGACGGGGGCGATATTCTGCGTGGCAATCGCCTCGAAGCGTTCGTTCTCGATGCTGATGCTATGACCGAGCAAATGCGCCAGCTCATTGGCTAAATCCTGCAAGCCACCCCCCGCGAGGACGATCTCGGTCAAGGTCTGGTGGATGGTGAGGGCGCGTTGCACCATCCGCAAGTTCTCCTGCGCGATTTCTTCGTTGACTGCCCGCGCCACATCGACAAAACGTGCCGTGAACGGAATCTGGATCAGCGGCAGGTCGCACGCGTCAGCGGCTTGGATGAGGTGATCGGGGATGGTTTGGATGTAGCGACCGATTGTCAACACCAGACCGGCGACATCTTTCTCCGCCATCTGGTAGACGTATTCTTTTTGTTCGTTGATGTCCTGCGGCATGTTGAACATCGTCGTCATGACCAACTCGCCACCGTTGAGCCAATAAGGGGCATCGGGCACACCGGCATTGTGCAACCACAACACTTGCCGTGTCAGGCCCTGTTTGCCCGCGACGACATCGGCAGAGGCAAAGGTAGGATTGTCCAGTATTTCCGCAACTGAAGGCATGATGTAACAGCCTATTATTCTATTTTATCGAATCAACATTAGATTATTCATATGTGATACTAGCTCATACACGCAACCTAAAGCAATAGCGTGATGCGTGCCTGAGTACGAAACAAGTACTGTATGATAATCATAGCTTAATCTGCGCTTAAGCGGGGCAAAAGCTACCTGTTTGTGGGGGAAAACACTGATCATCGGGCGCGGGTGGCGTGTGGTCTGCCATCTGCTATACTCTTAGGCATGGATTCACACCGATATACATGGACAAACCAACGATGACCCAACTCACCGATTTAACCCTCAGTGCCGCCCTCCAGCAATTACAATCGGGGGCGATTAGCTCGGTCGAGCTGACACAAGCCTATCTCGATCAGATTGAGCGTTACGACGATCAGGTTAAAGCCTATTTGACCGTTACGCCTGCGCGTGCCCTCGATCAAGCGCGGGCCGCCGACGAAGCGCGCGCCAATGGCGACGACCGCCCGCTACTCGGCATCCCGATTGCGCTGAAGGACGTGCTATCGACCGCAGGCGTAGAGACGACCTGTGGCTCGCAAATCCTCAAAGGCTACGTGCCGATCTTCAACGCGACTGCCGTCCAACGCCTGCTCGATGCGGGGATGGTACTGCTGGGCAAGGTCAACATGGATGAGTTTGCGATGGGATCATCGAATGAGAACAGCGGTTACTTCAACACGCATAACCCCTACGACCTCGACCGCGTGCCGGGCGGTAGTTCGGGGGGCAGTGGTGCGGTGGTCGCGGCGCGGATGGCGGCGGGAGCGCTGGGCAGTGATACCGGCGGCAGTATTCGCCTGCCGGGGAGCTTCTGCAACGTGACGGCGCTCAAGCCCTCTTATGGTCGTGTCTCGCGCTATGGCTTGATCGCCTTCGGCTCATCGCTCGACCAAACCGGCCCGATGACGCAGACTGTCGAAGATAGCGCACGTCTGTTGCAGGTGATGGCGGGGCATGATCCGCTTGATAGCACCAGCCGCCCCGAACTTGTGCCCGATTATCTCGCAGGGCTGATGGGCGATATCGAGGGCTTGACGATCGGCTTGCCGCAGGAGTACTTCACGGAAGGGATCGAACCGGATGTCGAAAAAGCGGTGCGCGCTGCCATCGATGCTTACACGGCGATGGGCGCGACCGTCAAAGAGGTGAGCTTGCCCCACTCTAAATACAGCCTCGCGGCGTATTACATCATCGCCACCAGCGAAGCCAGCGCCAATCTCGCACGCTACGATGGAATCCGCTTCGGCGCGAAGCACGACGAGAAAGAGATGTGGGCCACCTATCGCAAGACGCGCGGCGAGGGCTTCGGCGCAGAAGTCAAGCGGCGCATCATGCTGGGGACGTATGCGCTCTCTGCTGGCTATTACGACGCGTGGTACGGCAAAGCGCAGGGTGTGCGGATGCTCATCAAGCAAGATTTCGACACGGTCTTCGCAGATGTCGATGTTTTGCTCTCGCCGACATCGCCGACGACCGCCTTCAAAATCGGCGAGAACATCTCTGATCCGCTGGCGATGTATCTCGCGGACGTGTTGACGATCGCGGCGAATATCGCGGGCATCTGTGGCATCAGCATCCCGTGTGGCTTCGACGGGCAGGGCTTACCGATTGGCGTGCAGTTGCTCGCGCCGGCACTGGGCGAAGACCTGCTCTTACGTACCGCACACGCCTACCAGCACAATCACGACTGGCACACGCGCCAGCCTGATCTACTGAATAGATGACGAGCGGCGTGCGATCAGCTTAAATGCTCATCAAGCGTGGCGTTTAAGCTGTGCGGGCTGTGCTGTACACTTAAGCCCTGTAGATGAGATCAATCAACTGGTAAGGACACACAGCAGTTATGCACATCGTATTTAACGCTTGGTTCTGGGGGCAACCCGCGACCGGCAGTGGGCAGTATATTCGTCACCTTCTGCCAGCATTACGTCGGCTCGATCGCAACTTACAACTGAGCCTCGTCATGCCCCCGCACAATCCCGACCCGGATAACCTACCAGATGACGTGACCGTCATCCCCAGCGGCACCGCCGCGACAACTAGCAAATTTGGCAAAGTCTGGTTCGAGCAACGCACCTTCCCGCGCCTCGCTCAGGCAAGTGGCGCAGACCTGATCCACGTGCCCTATTGGGGCAGTCCGCTCGGTGCCGCGTTACCGGTCGTCGTCTCAGTGCTGGATGTGATCCCCCTGCTCTATCCAGTCTACGCGCAAGGGGGCTTCAATCGCCTCTATACCGCGCTGGTGACCGCCGCCGCCAAAAATGCCGATCACATCTTGACCATCAGCGAGACCAGCAAAATCGACATCGAAGACCAGATCGGCATCGATTTTCGTGATATTACCGTGAGCTATCTCGCGCCGGATGATCGCTTTCATCCCATGATGGGCGCCGAGCGTGACCCACAGGTGCGCGACAAATACAACCTGCCGGAACAATTCGTGCTGGGTGGCTTCGGCTTTGATCCGCGCAAACAGGTCAACGAATTACTGCTCGCTTACACCTATGTGGGCGAAGCTGAAGGCGAGAATATCCCGCTGGTGCTTGCCGGACGCGAGCCGGACTGGACGAACCCGTTCTATGCTGATCTGCGCGAGTATGTGCGGCGACTGGATATCGACGATTACGTGCGCTGGATTGGCTACGTCGATGAAGTCGACAAGCCCGCGCTCTATCGCCTCGCGGACGTGTTCGCCTTCCCTAGCGAGTACGAAGGCTTCGGCTTGCCCCCGTTAGAAGCGATGGCATCCGGCACGCCAGTTGTCGCGTGGGACTCGGTGGTCAACGATGAAGTGTTGGAGAGTGGCGCGTATCTGGTCGATAGTGCGCGTAGCATGGCGGGAGCCTTGCTCGGCTTGCTCTTACAAAAGCCCCTGCGCGATACAATGATCAACGAAGGTCTGGCACAGGCGACCAACTATAGCTGGCGCAAGACGGCGCAAGCCACGCTCGAAGCCTATCATTACACGCTTTACGGGCGCGGATGAGCGACGATCAATCGCACATGACACAGAGGAGAAACGATGACCATCAAGAAATTACTGCTCTTCGATATTGACGGAACGTTGCTCATCAGCAAAGGCGCATCGCGCAAAGCCAAAGCCCTCGCCATGCAAAGCGTGTTTGGCACGGATGCCGGCATCGAAAAACACCCCTTCGGCGGCAAGACCGATTGGCAAATCCTGCACGAAGTGCTAGAACCGACGGGCATTACCGCGCTAGAAATCGGGCAGAAGATGCCACGCTATCAAGTAGAATTCGCCCGCCAACTCGATCGGATCATCGGCGATTTTCCGGTCGAAGCCCTCGCCGGCGCACACGCGCTGATTGATACCCTGCACGCCCGCGATACAATCATGCTCGGTTTGGTGACGGGCAACACGTCGGCAACCGCGCCGATCAAACTACGGGCGGCGGGCTTCGATCCGGCGGTGTTCGCAGTCGGTGCATACGGCAGTGAGTCCGACGATCGCAATCATTTACCGCGCCTCGCCCTCGATCGTGCGATCGGCGTAGCTCTACACGCGATCGCCCCCGCTGATGTGATCGTCATCGGCGATACTGTCGCTGACGTGCGCTGTGCGCGGGCGTTAGGAGCTGTCGCCGTGACAGTCTTCACCGGCTTTGAGGCGCGTGACGCGCTGATTGCCGCTGATCCCGATCACGCGCTCGATGATCTGACGACGTTTATCGACACCGTATCGCTGGACTGAGCCGGAACGCGCTCATTGGCGTTGGGCTTGGGCGCGGTCGTCATCAGCGAGATACTGCGCGTCGTCGTCCGCGTCGTCCGCGTACTGATCGTCTACTTTGGCTTTGCGTTTGTTCTTTTCGAACTCGATCGCTTCGGCGGCGAGAATTTGCTTGCCGTGCTGGGTATAGTACACGCGCAGAGTCCCGAGATCGTATTCATTGAGTGCGCTGGCGGTGTAGCTGTCAATATCGAACACGGTATCGTTGACGATCAAGCGCCCGCGTGATTGCAGGCTATCGCGCCAGCGCACATGCGCTTGCCCTTGTACCGACCGCACTTTCAGGTCTTCGGTATCCTGCCGGTTGCGACTTTGCTGAAGATAGGCGTAGAGCAACATGCCGCCGATCATCAAGCCCGCGCCGATCACTAGCGGCAAGGTCGGCAAGCCCTGCGTACGCATGATGATCCCGACGACGACCGCCGCTGAGAGCAAGATCGTCAGCAGTGTCCACATCGCATTGGCATCTTCGCGCAGTTCGTCTTGTATGCGCTCTTTCTGGCGACGGGCGACGAAGCCCTGCTGATTGCTGTTGAGGGCGACATCGTCAAAATCGAAGATGTGCTGGAGCGTGTCGGTATAAATCGGCGGGCGATAGGGCTTGCGCTCTGGCTTTGGCTTCTCGTCGTCCACCGGCGGCATTTCCTCGCGGAAATCGCGCTCTGGCAGGTCATCGGCGGGGGTATCTTGCTCCAACCGACGATCGCGTAAGGGGGGCTGTTGATCACTCATGCAATCCACGCATCCTTTGCTTGCTATCATTTTTACAGGTGTACCCTACATGATAGCGCGTCAATATAAGAAGCAGATTGACACGGGCGTATTTCCCCTAAGAATTGGGGGATGCTGGTTCTGCCGCGAGCAACACTTTGGAGTAGGGCGCACGATAGAGGACGTAAGTTTCATCGTGCTGGAAGCGCGTGAACAACTCTTTCTTGACGTAAAACTCGGCTGAGTCGACGCGAATCATGTAATTACCCACGCGCCGATCAGGTTTGATGATACGCTCGAGCCGACCGCGCAGGGCTTCGATCTCGCCCTTGCGAATGTCGATTTGCAGGCGGATGTGTTGCCGCCCGAACATGCCGACCAGAATCGCATTGAGCAGGGTAACGAAGATGCCCAACCCTGTGAATATCGCCGTGCGTGATCCCAGATAGAGCAGAGTCGTCGCTGTCAGCGTGAGCAATAAAAAGCCCACCACGCCGATCGTCAGGTTACGGCGCTGGTAGTGCTTCAAACGGGCGATCTGCCCCATGCCGAGCTTGCCAGCGCGGTTATCGCTCAGATCATGATGATCGAATTGCATCGGGTGCATCAGGTCTTCTACAGGTGGTGTTTCAGTCATGCGCTTTTTCGTTCATCCTTGGGTTGTGTGCTTTCCATTGTGCCGATGTCCCGCCGATTGTGTAGGGTGATTTTGGTTGATCGCACAGCGACGCGGGTAATCTTTAAGATGGAGTTGCACAAAATGCTGATCCACATTAGAGTTAGCCCGTTATGGTCGTCTGAAAGTGATGAGGTTGTGTATGAATCGGGTGTTTATCTCGTACTCACGTAAGAACCAACGGGTAGCCGAGCGGCTCGCACGCGATTTAGGCGACGCGGGGCTGGATGTCTGGATTGATTTAAGCCAGATTCACGGTGGGGAATTGTGGCGCGAGGAGATTTTCAAAGGCATCGACCGCGCGGATTTCGTCATCGCTTGCATCTCGCCCGACTCTTTGCTGAGCCAGTGGTGCGAGCGCGAAATCCTCACCGCGCGCGAGCAGGGCAAGCCGATTTGCCCGATCATGATCGAGGAGGCGCTGGCACAGGTACAAGCTAGCTCAACGCTGGCGTGGTTAGCCGATGTGCAATTCGTCAATTTTATTGATCGCTACGAAGAGGCCTTCCCGCAATTGCTGGAATCTCTGCCCGGCGGACGCGCCCTCAACACCTTCGATGATTTCGATGCGGCGACTATTCCGAATCCCTTCAAAGGCTTAGAGGCCTTCCAACAGCGCGATGCCGCCTTCTTCTTCGGGCGCGAAGAACTGACGCGCAAAGCGATCCAACGCCTGCGCCGTGCGTCCTTTCTGGCAGTCGTCGGCGCGAGCGGGAGCGGCAAAAGCTCGCTGGTACGCGCGGGGGTCATCCCACAGATGCGCAGTGGCGTGATCGACTCGTCCGAGCAATGGCCGATCTTGATCTTCACGCCCGGCGTCCACCCGATCGAAGCTCTCGCCCGTCGCATCTTCCCGCTTTACCCCGCCACCGACACGCTGACCGTCGCCGACTTGCAAGCGCGTCTCCGCACGTCCGGCAACATTCTCGAACTGGTCAATCAATTGCTGGCGAATAGCCCCGATGAGACCGCGCTCCTGCTGGTGATCGATCAGTTTGAAGAAGTGTTCACGCGCACGGGCGAGACCGAACGCGCCCAATTTCTGGATGTGATCCGCGTGCTGGCGACGATGGGACAACAGCGCACGCGCATCATCATCACCATGCGTGCTGATTTCTTCGGCAATCTGAGCCAATATCCTGATCTTGCCAGCCTCTTTGAAGATGACAACCTGCTGATCGCCACCGAGATGACGACCGCCAACCTCTTACGGGCGATCGAAGGCCCCGCGCAGGCGGTCGGCTTGCGCTATGAGCAAGGCTTGGTCGATCAAATTCTGGAAGATGTCAAGAGCGAACCCGGCTCCTTGCCGCTTTTGCAATATGCCCTGCGCGAGCTATATAAACGGCGCGATGGCGCTAAGCTGACGCTCGATGCCTACGAGACCATCGGTGGCGTGCAACAAGCCCTCGCCCGCCATGCTGAAGTGATCTTTCAGGCGCTGAACGTCAAACAGCAGGACATCATGCGCCGCTTGCTCTTGCGTCTGGTGGAAGTGGGCGAGACCGGCGATGCCACGCGCCGCCGCGTCCCGCGTGATGAAGTCACCGTGCGCGATGTCGCATCCGAGGATGTGCAGGACGTGATCGACGAGTTGACCGCGCCGGATGCCCGCCTGTTGATCGCCAACCGTGAGATTAGTGCCAGCGCCGATGAACCGATCACGCATCTACAGGTCAGTCATGAGGCGCTCATCACTCAGTGGGATCGCTTTGAAACGTGGGTGCGCGCCAGCCTCGATGACCTGCGCTACGAGTCCGAATTACGTAAATCCGCCGAGAACTGGGACAGCAACGCCCGCGACGAAGCCTATCTCCTGCGTGGGCGACGCTTGCAACGCGCTGAGCTGTGGATGGACGACCACCCCGTGACCCCGATCCAGCAAGCTTTCATCGAAGCCAGCCTCGCCACCGAGCGCAAACGGCAAGAAGAAGAGGATATTCGCCTTCAGCGCGAGCTAGAGTTACAACGGGCGGCGACCCGTCGCTTGCTGTTGTTCGTCGGCGTGCTGGTGATCGGTATCGTGCTGGCAATCGGCGCGTTCATCGTCCAGACGCGCACCAACAACCAGCTTGCCCAGACCAACGACGCCCTCGCCAATACCCAGCGCGATCTGGAAGCCGAGCGCGACCGTGCCGAAACCAACGCTAACCGCGCCGAGACCAACGCCGCCCGTGCCCGCCTCTTAGCCATCAGCGCCAATGCCCGCCAGATTGCCCTCGATAATGATGGGGATCTCGCGCTAGCACTGGCGGTCTCGGCCGCGCAGACTGCCAACCCGCCCGCCCCTGTCCAGCGTGATCTGGCGACGATCGCGCTCGCACCCGGCACGCGCTGGCGCATCGACACGATGGAGACGGTGACGGCGGCGATCTATCATCCCGCTGGCGGACAGATTGCCATTGGCACGGATCGCGGGGTGGTGCGCCTCTTGCGCGTTGACGATGGGCAGGAATTGCGCTCGTGGGCGGCGCATCGGGGCGCGGTGACCGAGTTGCTCTTCACGCTGGATGGCACGCGCCTCATCACGGCGGCGGCACAGACCCAACGTAACCTGATCGTATGGGATATTGCTAGTGGCGATCGGGTGGCTGAACTGGACGGTCACACCGACACCGTCAACGATATGGCATTGATGCAGGATGGCACGCTGGTCACCGTCAGCGATGATCGCAGTGTTATCATCTGGGATATGACGACCCCGCAACCGGTGATCTTCCGTCGCATTAGCCCAGAGATTGACGCTGATGGCGCACACACGACCCCCGTCACTGCGGTTGCCGTGCATCCGACGCTCTCGTATATCGTCACGGGGAGCGACAACACCCTGCTCATGCACCGCGCCGACGGCAAGTTCGAATGGAAAACGGCGTATCGCGGCGGGAGCGATCCGGTGAACGCGATCGCCTTCGATGCGACCGGCAAGCAGTTGATCGTTGGCTTTACGGGCGGCGCAATCGTCCTGACGGACATCAGCACCGGTGACATTATCCTGAACTTCGCGCCCCTGCCCGCGCCCGTCGTCGATCTGAAATTTTATCCCGATGGGCAATTCTTCTTGACCGCAGGTGCCGAAGCAACCCTGCGCCTGTGGGATGTGCGCCTCGAACGACAGGTCAATGCTTTTGATATTGACGCGCCGATTAGCACGCTCGCGCTCAGTCCGGATGGCACGACAGCCATCACCGGTATCGCGAATAGCACCCTGCGCCTGTGGGAACTGACGGGCAGTGCCGAAGTCGCACGCACCGATAGCACACAGGTCACGACTAATATCGCGCTCAGCGCGGACGAGACGACCGCCGCCGTCGGCACGCACACCGGCGAAGTCATCCTCTACGATGTGGCACAAGCAAGCGAAATCCGCCGCCTATCGGTCATCGCGGATGTGCGCCTGCAATCGCTGGCATTCAGCCCGGACGGTGCCCTCCTAGCCGTCGGTGATGAGGACGGGCGCGTGACGCTCATCGACCTCAGCGATGACCGCACCATCTACAGCATTCGCGGGCACGAGGCGATCGTCAACGCGGTGCTGTTCACGAATGCGGGCGATCAACTGATTACCGCCGCCAGCGATGGCTCGATCGTCGTGCGCGCAACCGCCGATGGCACTGTGACGACCACCATCAGCAGTTTCGACAGTAGCCTGACCGATCTCGCGATTGATGATGCCGACTCGCGCCTGATCGCTAGTTCGACTGATGGCTCGTTAATCCTGTGGGAATTGCCCTCGGGCGAACCGATCGCCTTGCTCAGCGGGCATACCGCCGCTGTGATGACAGTCGCCATCAGCGGCGACGGACGGCGGGCCTTGTCGGGCGCACAGGACGGCGATAATACCGTGCGCCTCTGGAATCTGGAGACATTGCGCGAAGCCCTGCGCTTTGAAGGGCATGAGGATACCGTCTCTAGCGTCGATTTCCTGCTCGATGTGGGGGTCGTCAGCGCGTCGCACGATGGCACGATCCGCCTGTGGGACATCGCCACCGGCGCGGAGACCCGCCGCTATGAAGCCCGCAGTGATGCCGGACGGGTGATCCGCGTGCTGACGATGGCGGTCAAAGCGGATGGCTCGCTGGCGGGGGCGGCAATGGGTGATCGTACCCTGCGCCTATGGCAATTATTCCCGACAGTGGACGCGCTCCTCGCGTGGACGACCGCTAACCGCTTCGTGCCAGAACTGGATTGCAACGAGAGCCTGCGCTTCGACATTGCTAGCAACCCCGATTTCAACCTGTTCGGCGAGCAACGCTTCGTGACCGCACCCAACAGCTTCGTCACCATGCGCGCCGAGTCTGATGATAGCTCATACTCGGTGGGTTTGCTCAAAGATCGGGCGGCGGTGCGCTTGTTGTCTGCTGAGGTAAATGCTGAAGGACAGCCTTACTATCGTGTGTGCAATGCCGAAGGCACAGAAGGCTGGATTCCGGTGAGCAGTGTCAACGAGTAGCACCCGCCAACGACTGTAAAGGAGCGATCGTGTCTGCCGACATCTATCACAAGCCGATCGAAGATGGGTCGCTCTTGCGCCTCAATCGCGATCACGCCCGCGATCGCTATCGCCTGCTGGCGCTGTTCATTCCGGCGTATCTCCAGCGTATCAAAGCGCGCAAGCGAACGCATCCCGTGTTCATCGACCTGCGCGCGGGCACGGGCAAGATCAAGCTCAATCCGAGCGCGGCGGTCTACCTCACACCGCCCTTAATCGCCCACACCACTCCCCGCCGCATCACCCGTCATCTCTATCTCGCCACTGCACATCCTCCCGAATACGAAGCCCTCCACCAACGCCTGACTCCCGACGCATACACGACACTGTGGGCGTTAGCACCGCTAGCGGCAATCGACGCGCTGACGGTACAAGCCGATGCGACATGGACAGGCTTAGCCTATTGTGATTTGAATCAGTGGGGGATGCCGTGGGCTGTGATCGCGGCTCTGGCGCAATACCCGCAGATTGATCTTTTGATTGATGTCTCGCCGGTTAGCTTTGGCTTACGAAGTGGGGTGATGTACGACAAAGAGCAGGTGAGTCGTCTGGATACGGTCTATGGCGGGGCGGGCTGGCGCAAGGTTTACCAGCAGGTTGCCCGTGCCGATCGCGCGACTGTCGCGCAGGCGTTACAGGCGCATTATAGCGATCAACTGCGTGCCATCGGCTACGACCATCAGCGCGACGAACGCCCCGACGATGATCGGCGTTATCATCTGCTGTTTGTCAGCCAGCGCGACCGGCAGGATGCCCTGTGGCACGCGACACTACAAAGCCTGCGCCAATTGCCCTTACTCTAGCTCGTCCGCCAGCGTCCAGATGCCGAACTCACGCCCGTACGTCAACAACTGCTGGCGCGAGAATTGATACAGGTCGCATTCTAAATCAGCGAGGATTTGCGGGGTGATGTTCGCCCATAGGCGCGTTTGCATGTAAGTCGCATCGCGCAGTTGCCGGCGTACCTGATCGGCATGGGTGCGAATACGCTTGCTGAAAATATCAATTGTCTGGCTCTCGCCCTGTAATTGCTCAGCGATGAAATCGCGCCACTCACGAATCACATCATCACTCATGAAGGATAACCAGTCCTGCGGTTGCGACTGACGCATTATATCGGCGGCGGTGGGGGATAAATCGGCTTCGTCGCGCTCGTCCATGTGGATCAAGAGCAGGTGCAGGACGTAAAAGCGGTCTTTGATGTCCGCGCCCCAGTCGCCATTGGCAAAATGTGGCTTGAGCATATAGCGCGACCAGTATTCATCGGCGGCGAGATGCGCCACGTACCCCGCCAAAAAGACCGCGTGTGCGTCTGATCGGGGCGGAACGAGATCAGGATGCTGACGGAACATCTCGCGCCAGGGGTTATCGGGCATCGGCGCGGTGTATTCGTAAAAATGCGTGGCTGAACGCGGTGCGTCCGCGCTCGGCTTAGCATCCGCGATCACGCCCCCCAGCAAAAAATCGGCTTCGTAAGCGCGTAACTGCTGGCGAACGGATGCATCAATCTGCGTGTCCTGTGCCAGTCGGCGGGTGATGTGTAAATGTGTGAAGGGTGTCGGCATGGGATTGTTCGATCCACTAAATTGGATAATGCAAAAGTTAGATGTCTCTACCAGTATAGCCCGTCACGACCGCCGACAACAGAGAACAAACGATAAGAAAGCGCTGGACGCATCACCCAATGAGCGCCCGCCACAGCAAGAAAACCACCATGCCGCCGATGATCGTCAGCAAGAGATTGCGCGTGCGCCACGAGATCACGACTGAGATTATACCGGCGTATAGATAGGCGTTGGCAGGGCTGAGATCGAGCGTGCCATCTGGCAGGAGCGCGGCCGGGACGATGATCGCCGTCAGCACCGCGACCGGCACGTACTTCAGCGCGTTGAACACGTTGCGTGGTAGGTCGATGCGCCCGATGATCACCAGCAGGGGATACCGCGCCAGAAATGTCACCGTCGCCATGCCGATAATCAAGATAACTTCGCCGCCTGTAATCATCGCTTGCTCTCTCTCAGTTTCGGTTTACGATCAGGTATCGCCGCCTCGACTGTCACGCCGACCGCGATACCCGCGATTGCCGCCAGCATCAAGCCCGATTGATTGGGCAAGCCATGCGCGATCACCGCCACCAAGCCCGCCGTCAGCGCACAAGCCAGCATCGGCACCGATTGCACCAGTGGCACGACGATGCCGATGAAAGTCACGACCATGGCGAAATCTAGCCCGAGTTCGGCTAGTCCGTCCAGTTGTGTGCCGGCGATCAAGCCGATCAGCGTACACAGTTGCCAATTGCTATACATCGCCACTGATGAGCCGAGATGATACCACTGCTTATGCGGCGCGTCGTCGCCCTGTGGATAGCGCCGGATGACCACCGCGTAAGTCTCGTCCGTCAGCCAGAAGCCCAGCGGCAACAACCATTTCTGCGAGAGGTCTTTCATGTAAGGCGCGAGCGATGCCGAGTACAGCGCGTGCCGTAGATTGACGATGAACGTGGTGAGGATAATCAGTGGGATACTCACACCCTGCGCGACTAAGCCCGCGCCGATGAACTGCGCCGACCCCGCGAAAACAATCAACGAGAAGCCCATCACCGCCATCGGTGATAAGCCACTCGTCACCCCCAGCGCGCCGAAGATAATGCCAAACGGAATCGCGCCGACGATCAGCGGGATGGTATCTTTCATCCCCTTGATGAACTCGCGGCGGCGGCTGTGCGCGGCAAGGTCGGGGGGTGGCGGTGGGTGAATGTCGATGCTCACAGCGATGATCCTTGTCTGTCTGTCGATCTGTTGCTAAGCATAGCGCAAAGCACCGTTTTTGTCGCGTGATGGCTAATGCCATTCGCCCGCACCGCCCTCAGCCGATGCGCGTCAGGTGCGGCTTATAGTGATAATCGAAGGTCAGGATGCCGCGGCGGGCAGGTCGCGTGCCATCGTGCGACGTGATCGGCGTGACTCCGTGCCACAGGATCGCATCATTGAACAGGTACGAGTCCAGCACGTTTTGAAGCTGGAAGCTGGCGAGCGGTTGTTGGTCGTCGTCATAAATCGTCACGATGCCGCCATCGGCGTTATCCAAGTGGGCGATATGCACCGTCACGAACGCTGCGCCATCCCGATGCACGCCTTCCGGTGTTGGTTGCCCGATGGTATTCGGCTCTGCGACCACGTAAATCTGATGCACGTCAACCTGCCAGGGATGATAGCGCATCTCGGCATCTGCCAGCGGGAAGCGATCAAAATCGAAGCGAATTAGATCACGCAGGAAGGGATTTTTGACGGTCGCCGGCGTGAGAGGCGCGAACTTTCGCACGATGCCGCCGGTCACGCGGTTGATGTCGTCGCTCTGGAAGTAATCGCGATGCGGGAGCAGGGTTAACTCGCCCGTCTCCGGATAAAAGTAGAAACTATCATAGCGCCGATAGCGATAATTGCCCGCATCCGGCAAATAATGATCTGGCGGCAAATGCTCATACTCGGCGCAGAGACGTTGCCACGCATCGTCAAGTGCTGGAACGAGTGGGATGTCGTCTGCGAGAACGATACTGTAGCCCTGTTCGGCAATTTGTGCGCGGATTGTGTCCTTGCTTGTCATCAGCATCTTGTGACACCTTTCTTCATCATTATCAGTCCTTAGCTGTTAGTTGTATTCTACAAACATTGTATTATTTTTTTGTCAGAAATAGCCAAAGGTCGTCACGCACGCCTGACAGAATCAAAACGGGCATCCCATGTGGGATGCCCATGCGACTGATGGTACGGGGGCGCGTGTGCTTACTCCGCGCCGTTCAAGCGTTCGACAATCGTGCCGGTAGCCATGCCGCCCCCACAGCACATCGTCTGCAAACCATAGCGCCCACCTTTGATCTCCAGCGCGTTGAGCAGGGTCGTCATCAGGCGTGCGCCACTGCACCCCAGCGGATGACCGAGCGCCATCGCCCCGCCGAAGATGTTGACATTTTCCATGTCGGGGTGCATCTCCTTTTCCCACATCTTGACAACTGTCGCGAAGGCTTCGTTGACTTCGAACACGTCGATCTCATCCATGCTCATCTGCGCGCGATCCAGCAATTTGCGCGTCGCCGGCACCGGGCCGGTCAGCATCAGGTGCGGGTCACTGCCGACGGTGACCATCGACACGATGCGCGCCCGTGGATGCAAGCCCAGTTCCCGCGCTTTGTCCGCCGTCATGATGACGACTGCGGCGGCACCATCGCTAATTTGACTGCTGTTGCCAGCGGTCGTCACGCCGCCCTCGGTGAAGACCGGATCGAGCTGTGCCATCTTCTCGCGGTTGGGATTGGCGCGGAAGCCTTCGTCGTGCGTCATCTCGAACAGTTGCCCGTCCTTGTCCACGCCTTGCAGGGGGGCAATCTCGCGCTGGAGATAGCCGGCTGTCGTCGCCGCCGCCGCCCGTTTGTGGCTCTCATAGCCTAAATCGTCGATTTCCTCGCGGGTGATCGACCACGTTTGGGCGATTTCGTCGCTCGCCACCCCCTGGCTCACCATGTTGTACTCTTCCATGATGCTATCGGTGAATGGCTCGCCTTCGTTCAGGCTACTGCCCATCGGCACGCGCGTCATGCTCTCGACACCGCCCGCGACCACGACATCCGCCTGCCCGCTGGCGACCATCGCCGCCGCTAGATGTACCGCTTGCTGGCTACTGCCACACTGAAAATCGACGCTGGTCGCCGGTACTTCGATCGGCAAGCCCGCCTCTAACACCACGTTACGCGCCACGTTGAAGGTCTGCTCGCTCACCTGGCTCACACAGCCGAAGATCAGATGATCGACTTGCTCTGCCGTGATACCAGCGCGTTCCATCGCCGCCTTGACGGCGTGTGCGCCCAGCTTGACAGGGTGATATTCACGCAGGGCACCATTACGCTTGCCAATCGGCGTGCGGGCAACATCAACAATCACAACATCGGTCATTTTAAATGCTCCTAAATAGTATTAATCCAACACTTATTTAATTTTTTTTAAGCGATCTCAATCATACCGCAGGGGCGATCGATGGGCAATGATTAACGCGAGACGATGCGTTCGATCGCCCCGCGTCGGGAATGCGCTCAGTCGCCTGCGGATTCTGTACGATCGGCATGAAGTTTGAAGTGGTTCAGTTGCGAGAGGGCGCGTACCTGTTCGTCGGCGTGATAGCTCGACCGCACGAGGGGCGCGCTCTCGACCCATTTGAAGCCCATCTCAAGCCCGATGCGCTTGAATTCCTCGAATTCTTCGGGCGTGTAATAGCGCTCGATCGGCAGGTGCTTCTTGCTCGGTTGTAGATACTGCCCGATCGTCAGGATGTCCACGCCAACATCGACCAAGTCCTGCATGGTCTCAACCACTTCATCGACCGTTTCGCCTAAACCGACCATGATGCCGCTCTTGGTCAACACCAGCGGATCCATCTGCTTGGCGTTACGCAGGGTGTCGATCGCCCATTCGTAGCTATCTTGCGGTTGCACGGCTTTGAACAGGCGCTTGACCGTCTCGACGTTATGATTGAGGATTTCTGGTTGGGCATCCATCACGATCTTCAACGCGGTTTCGCTCCCTTTGAAGTCGGGAATCAGCACTTCGACACTGCATCCTGGTTGCAACTGACGAATCCGCCGGATGACCATCGCGAAGATCGGCGCGCCACCGTCGGGGCGGTCATCGCGGTTGACGCTGGTGATGACGACGTGGCGCAGGTTCATCGCGCGCACGCTCTGGGCGATGCGGTTCGGCTCTGCCCAATCGAGCGGATTAGGGCGACCGGTCTTAATATCACAAAAGCCACACGAGCGCGTGCAGGTATCGCCCATCATCAAGAAGGTCGCCGTGCCGCGTCCCCAGCACTCGCCAATATTGGGGCACTGGGCTTCTTCGCAGACGGTGTGCAGGTCTTTGCTCCGCATCAAGTCGCGCACGTTCTGGTACGTCTCGCCCATCGGCGCACGCACCCGAATCCACGGCGGACGACGACGCGGGTTTTTGGGGTCGGGTTGCCACTCTTCAGAGGTCGTTACGGGAATGTTATCCGTGTTGATGACATTCGTCACAAGCTTTGCTCCATTTGTTTACTATGCAGATTCAACTGCTATTTTGTCTGATTTTAGAGATACTTATCTTGTTTATCCATGACCAATCAT
Organism: Anaerolineae bacterium; assembly: GCA_034437755.1. GTDB lineage: Bacteria > Chloroflexota > Anaerolineae > Aggregatilineales > Phototrophicaceae > JAUZRW01. The sequence goes on from DAOTTV010000089.1 coordinate 21,715, forward strand.
ACCACAGGCGCGGATTGAGCTGTAGCCATAGCAGAAAGCGGGGTCGCGCCGCTTTTTCCGCCACAAGCTCAAGCATCGCGGCTAAGGTGATGGACTGTCCACGCTATCATATGATCATACCTTTTCTTGGTCATTTAACAAATAAAGGGGGAAGTCAGCAGATGTAAGGGTGGTTCTTTCGTATTTTGCGTGGTCAAGCTCTTTTTGTTCCCTTTTTTAAAACGCTCTTATGTCGAACGTGTGCAATAGTCATTTAGGGCTTTGCCCTAAGACCCATGAGCTTTTTCAAAAGCTCAATCAAAACTTTCACAGCTTGCTTTTTTCAACGCAATT
>DAOTTV010000090.1:0-9371 GCA_034437755.1 Anaerolineae bacterium
CAAGAACGGGTCTTAAATGACAAACGATAAAAGTTTTTGTCCCCTTTTTTCAAAAAGGGGTGGGGTATGGGGTGAAACCCCATGAAATCGTCCCCAGACCTGAGTAGTTACTCCCACACAAACAAAAACACCCCATCCGCGATGAGGTATTGTGGTTACCAATGGATGCGAGCCTCTTACATATTGAGGGCTTCGTACCCTGGGCCTTTGCTGAAGAAGTCATAATTCGGCTGGATGTCCGGTGTCAGATCAACCACTTCGCCACCCTCGTAAATCTTGATGACTTTGGTATCGAACGGCACAACTTCTTGCCCTTCCATCATCTCGTAGTCGGTCGGGACTTCTTCTTCAATGAAGATCGCCTCGAACGGACACTCAGGGATGCACGCGCCACAGTCAATGCAAGTATCAGGATCGATGAAATACCAGGGCCATTCATTCTCTGGCTTACCAGCAACAATACATTCCACCGGGCAAACTTCCACACAGGCACCGTCACGCAAGCACAAACTCGTGATAATATGAGTCATGAGAGATACTCCTTAGTTGTATAATCAGGCTTAAGCAATCGAAATTACTTATTTCTCTTCTACAATAACAGAGCATAACCCATGTTTCTGTGACTTTTGTTGGATTTGAAACTTAATTTTCACATGCGGTTAAACTTTTTCGACTCTTTGGGATGTCGCGTGGTTTTTGTTGCAGGGGCGTTGCCTCCGCACCCCCACAAGGAACTGTCGTTCCTTGACCTTGTTCATTTTGAACGCATAGCGTTCCCTTTTTTCAAAAAGGGGACAAAAAGAGCTTGACCACGCAAGATACGAAAGAACCACTTTTTCACCTGCGATTCATGACTCGGCATTACAATTATGATTATGATTTGCGGGGATACCGCGCCTCATGTAGAATAAACAACAATCAATAAAGGATGTACACTCAATGGCGACTACCATTGATAACCTAGACCAGAAGCAAGCGAAATATCGCCAAGTCCAGCCCTTGCTAGAGGCAAGCTACGGGCGCAAAGAACCCAGTTTGCACGATGGCATGGACGAACTCGTCAGTTGTATCCTCAGCCAGAGTACGACCGATGCCAACCGCGATCGCGGCTTTGAAGCCTTAAAGACCAAATATGACTCGTGGGCCGCTGTCCACCATGCGCCCGAAGCCGACCTGATCGATACCATTCGTCCGGCAGGCTTAGCCAACAGCAAAGGCCCCTACATTCAGGGCGCGCTCGCGGCGATCTACGACGAACGCGGGGAGTATAACATCGACTTCCTGCAAGACCTAGCGCCCAAAGACGCGAAGAAATGGTTACAGAACTTGCCGGGGGTCGGCCCTAAAACAGCGGCGATCGTGCTGTGCTTCGGCTATAACATGGCGGCTTTTCCGGTTGATACACACGTCCATCGCGTCGGCAAGCGCATCGGCTTCTTACCACCTAAGATCAGCGCCAACAAAGCACACGATCACATGGAAGCCATCACACCGCCCGAAGATTACTATGCCTTTCACCTCCAATTGATTTATCACGGGCGTGCGATCTGCAAGGCGCGTAACCCACAGTGCGATCAATGCCCCGTCGCCCAGCATTGCGATTACTTTCAATCGCTCACCACAGCGCAGGAATGACCGCTGAGCTAGCCTTATTTGGGATAGAGATAGAGAAAACGCTATGACCACGCAACCCGTCACTGATCAAGAACTCGCGAATATTCGTCATACGCTGGAATTACTGGCAAAGCAAATTCGCTCAGGGCGCATCGAGCAAGATTACGCCCTGCGCCAGATGGACAAAGTCAAAGATTTGATCGAGCGCGTGCAAGCCGTTCAGAGCGACCAGACGACCTTCGGACGCTTCGAGGCTTTGTACAACGTCAGTCGTATTCTCGGTACATCGCTTGATCTGGCGACGGTACTCAATCAGGTGATGGATGCCATCATCCAGCTGACGGGGGCCGAGCGCGGCTTCTTGATGTTGCGCGATGATGACGGCAATCTCAAGGTCGAAGTCGCGCGCAATGTCGATAAGCAATCGCTATCGACCAGCGAATTCGAGTACAGCCGCACCATCTCTAGCTACGTCATGGATAGCGACGAATCCATCCTGACGACCAACGCCGTCGAAGACCCGCGCTTCAAAGGCGGGGCGAGCATCGTCACGCAGTCGCTCCGCAGTATCATGGCAACGCCCCTGCGCGCCCGCGGGCGCATCATCGGCATTGCCTACGTCGAAAATCGCGTCGTCGCTGGCTTGTTCAACGAAGAAGACCTGACCACGCTCGAGACGCTCGCCGGACAAGCGTCAATTGCGATCGACAACGCCATCTTGTTCGAGGAGACGGACGAAGCCCTCTCACAGCGTGTGGAAGAACTGCGCGAACTGCGCCGCATCGACATGCAGTTGAACCAGAAGCTCGACCCTGACGAGGCGATGCACTTCACCCTAGAGACGGCGTGTCGCATCGGTGAGGCGAATGACGGGCATCTCGGTCTCGTGCAGGGCGACCCGCCGCGCGTCGTGGCGACCCATCACTTCACGGCAGAGAGCGACACGTCGCGTCTCGATCGCCCGATTTATCTCGACAATGCCTACCCGCGCGTGTGGGATGCCATCCGCGGACGAAGCACGCTCACCTTCGACTCGGGGCAATATGGCTTGAACACCGTCCTAATCGTGCCCGTCCTGCGCGAGCGCAAAGTGGTCGGCGTGATGGTCATGACGCGCACCGATGGCGGGAGCTTCGGCGATGACCAGCGCGACCTGATCGAGCGCATCGTCACGCGCGCGGCGATCGCCATCGAAAATGCGCGCCTCTACAGCGCTGTACGCGCCGCCGACAAAGCTAAGAGCGAGTTCGTCGGCATCGTCGCCCACGATCTCAAAGCGCCGATGACCAGTATTCGCGGCTATGCCGACCTGATGTTGATGCAAGCCGACGGCATCAGCGATCGGCATGTCCGCTTCTTGAATCGCATCAGCAACACCGTCGAACGCATGGAGATGCTCGTCAGCGATCTTGCCGACATCAGCCGTATCGAAAGCGGTCAGTTCTACATGAACGAAATTCGCGTCGTCCTCGCGACCATCATCGAAGCCCTGCGCGATACTGTTACACCGCAGATGCAAGCCCGCAGTCACGATTATGTCGAAGACATCGAACAGGGCATCCCAGCAATGTGGGTCGATTATTATCGCCTGATGCAAGTGCTGACGAACTTGCTCAGCAATGCCTACAAATACACGCCCGATGGTGGCACGATCACGCTCACCGTGCGGCGCAAAGGCGACCGCGTGCGCTTCTCCGTCAGCGATACCGGCATCGGCTTGTCCGAAGAAGCGATCGCCAATCTCGGCACGAAATTCTGGCGTGCCGAGGACGAATACACCCGTAGCCAAGAGGGCACGGGCTTGGGCTTCGCCATCACCGCCGGCTTAGTCCAGCAAATGGGCAGTGAGATCGAGATTGAAAGCGTCGTCGGTGAGGGCAGTACCTTCTCGTTTGATGTCGCCATCGCCACCGACGACCAGACCTGAGCGCCCCCGCCCGCGATCGCAACGGGGACACGCGCATACGTCAGGAGTCGAGGCTTGCCGCCGCCTGCACCATCCGCAAGAGTTCGTCAATGTCGATCGCCGCGCCTAGCTCTGCGTCCAGCGTTTCGAGGACGCTCAACAGCTCGCTATAGGTGCTAGTGGCGTGTTGGCTATCGCGGAGCAGTTCGGCAAATTCGGCAACGGCTGTCAACAGGCGCAAATCCGGCGCGGCACTCGCGGCGATCTCGTTGACACGAAGCGCCTCGTTGACTTCGATCACTTCACGCGTCTCGGCGTGTTCGTAGCGCACGAAAGCGCGGGCCATCTCGCCCCTTGCTCCCTCATGCAGGGTGACTTCGTAGAGTGCGGTCACCGTATGCCCCGCGCCGACTTCGCCAGCATCAACCGTATCATTGCGAAAATCCTGATCGGCAATGGCGCGGTTCTCATACCCTAACAGGCGATAACTCGCGACTTGCTCAGCATTGAATTCGACCTGAATCTTAGCATCGTAGGCGATCACCTGTAGCGTGCCGGTCAGGTTATCGACGAATACGCGCCGCGCTTCGTTCGGCGTGTCGATGTAGTAATAGTTGCCGTTGCCATCGTTCGCCAGGCGTTCTAGCAGTACGTCGTTGTAGCCGCCCATGCCCACGCCGATGCTCGTCAGCGTCACGCCATCGTCCACACCCCCGCGAATCGTCTCTAGGATGGCATCGGGGCCGGTCGCGCCGACGTTGGCGACACCATCGCTGAGCAAGATCACGCGCGTATTGGTGTTCGGTTGCATCGCGCCTAACGCCATCTCGTAGCCGACGCGCAAGCCTTCTTCGGCGTAGGTGCTACCGCTGGCATATAGCTGATTCACCTGTTCGATAATCACATCCTGTTGATCGGCGGGAGTCGGCGGTAACAGCACGTTCGCGCCGTTGGAGTAGGTCACGATGCCGACGCAATCATCCGGTCGCAGTTGTTCCGTCAGTAGGCGTAGCGACTCTTGCACCATGCCGATGCGATTCGCGCCACTCATACTGCCCGATGTATCGACCACGAACACGAGGAACGAAGGCTTACGCTCGTCCGCATCGATGATTTGCCCCTGTAGTCCGACGCGCATCATCACGCTGGCATCCGTGCCGAAGGGGACGGGCATCGCATCCAGATGCAGAGCGAAGGCCTCGTCAGTCGGTGGCGTGTAATCCGTCGGGAAGAAGTTCACGAATTCTTCGACACGAATCGCGTTCGGCGGCGGCAATTGCCCGTTGTTGAGCAGATAATTGCGCGCCACTGTGTACGATGCCGTGTCCACATCCAGCGCGAAGGTACTCAGGTTATCGACGCTGGCATCCGTGATCGGGTTTTCGTTCGCTGGCGCGAATTGTGGCTGTTGCGGAGCGCGATCATCTGCCGGGCTGTTCGGTGCCGGTTCGATCACTGCTAGCTCATCGCCTGCTGTACTTTCCGCCTCCATGTCAAATTCAGCCGTGTCTGCCCCATCGTCGGCGCTAGTTTCCGCCGGCGCAAAGGTGCGCGCTTCGGCGCTGTTGACGGCATCGCGGGCGGGTGGCGCTTGCCCGATTGCCGCTTGCGTCGGCAGGGGTTGTTGCGCTGTCAGGCTTTGTGTCTCGGCTGTGCTACCGCCGCCGGCTTGCAAGCTGTCGATGACATTGCTGAACACGTTACCCGCGCCCGCTTGCCCGTCGCTATCCTGCATCGGTTGGCGATACTGCGCGATGTCATAGCTCGACCAAGCGCAAGCCGCGCCGGTGCTATCCTCGTCACTGACGAGAACATGTTGCGGCACCTCCGGTAGCGGGGCTGACGCGTTGAGAAATACGAGCGTCGTCACCACCGATGCAAGCACGCCGGCAATCATGGCGAATAATATCGTCTGGTTATTGCGGGGTAATCTTTTGCGCTTCATAATAATTATCCTTCTCATATGGCTCTCTTGTCCGTTACTGTGATAACGCCATCCCCCCGCGCTTTGTTCCATGCCTTCGGGTATCTGTGCCAAAATGGGTCGATATTAGGGGCGAATGTGCTATGATTTAAGGCGATAACGCTGAGCTAGCAAGCGATACCTGACCACTGAGAACTGAGACCGAAATCTCCTATGTCGATACTCAACGCGACCAACTTGAGCAAATATTACGGCGGCGATCATATCTTCAGCGATATTAGCGTCGAAGTCCCACACTCCGCACGGATTGCGCTCGTCGGGCCGAATGGCGCGGGCAAAACCACCCTCATCAAGTGCTTCATCGGCGACGAACTGCCCAGCGACGGCACGATCCATACCGCCAAAGGCGCACGCCTCGCGCACCTGCCACAACGTCCGGAACTGGTCGGCGATCATGGCATCTGGGAAGAACAACTGCGCGCCTTCACGCATCTGCGCCAGATGGAACGCGATCTTGCCGATCTCGCTGAGCAGATGATCGACGATGAGAGCGCGATCGACCGCTATAGCGCCTTACAAGCCCAGTTCGAGCAAGCGGGGGGCTATGATTATGAGACGCGCATCCAGATGGTGCTATCGGGCGTGGGCTTCAGCGAAGCTGATTACGAAACGCCGCTCTCGCAACTCTCCGGCGGGCAAAAGACGCGCACCCTGCTGGCACGCCTGCTCTTGCAATCACCCGACCTGCTGATATTAGATGAGCCGACCAACCACCTTGATATTTACGCGGTCGAATGGTTGGAGAGCTTCTTGAAGTCCTACGACGGGGCCGTGCTGGCGATCAGCCACGATCGACGCTTCATCGACAATTACGCCAATACCGTCTGGGAGATGGAATTCGGCACGATTGAAGTCTATCGCGGTAATTACACGCATTACATGCAACAGCGCGACGAACGTCGCGAGCGTCGCCTGAAAGCCTACGAGAAGCAACAGGAATTCATCGCCAAAGAGATGGATTACATCCGCAAGCATATGGGCAGTCGCTGGACGGCACAGGCGAAAGGGCGCTTGAAGAAGCTCCAGACGATGCAGAAGCGCGGCAAGATCATCGACCACGCCCCGCGCGACCGCAAGACGATGAATATCAGCATCGCCGCCGATGCGCGCAGTGGCGATAAGGTCATCACCACGCGCAATCTGACCGTCGGCTACGATCAGGCGCTATTCACCGCGCCCGATTTGACGCTGTGGCGGGGCGAAACGGCGGCGATCATCGGCGCAAATGGCGCGGGCAAATCAACCTTGATGAAAACGCTGATCGGCGAGCTAGACCCGCTCGCAGGTGAGCGCAAGCTGGGCGCGTCAGTGCAGATCGGCTACTTCGCCCAAGCCCACGAAGGACTCGACCCCGATCAAACGGTGCTGGATACCATCATGCAGGCGGGCAATATGGGCGTTGCCGACGCGCGACAGTATCTCGGCGCGTACCTCTTCAGCGGTGAGGACGTGTTCCGCCCGATTCGCACGCTCTCCGGTGGCGAGCGCGGACGGGTCGCGCTGGCACAACTGGCGCTGACGGGCGCGAACCTGCTCTTGCTGGACGAGCCGACCAACCATCTCGATATCGACGCGCAGGAGATTTTGCAAGCCGTGGTCGAAGGCTTTAACGGCACAGTTCTGCTCATCAGCCACGATCGCCATCTGATCGACGCACTCGCGACGCAAATCTGGGCGGTGCAACGCGATGGTACGATGGACGTGTTCGAGGGCAGTTATGGCGATTACATGACGCACAAGCGCACCCAGCAAGAACAGCGCGCACAAAAGACGCAGACGACCCCCGCCAACGGACGCAAGAAAGCCGCGCAGGTCAAAACCAAGGTGCGCGGTATGAACCCCTATGAGTTGAGGCAACGGGTGGCCGACCTCGAAGGCACGATTACCGACCTCGAAGCCGACCTCGACCGCCTCACCGACCAGATCGAACAAGCGAGCGCGGCGGGCGATGCTGGTCGCGTGCAGGAACTCGGCGAAGCCTACACCGCCGCCGAACATCAGCTAGAGCAGGCGCTGGACGAATGGAGCGAACTCGCCGAACACGTCGAGTGATGTTCGCGCTCATTGCAGGCGAATGACGTACAGACTGCCCGGCGGTAGGGGCGCGTCAAAGGGCATATAATCGCTGAAGCCGCCCGCGCCGTTTAGCTCCGGCACGGCAATCTCGGCATCCGTCGTCCCGTAGACCAACTCGGCACTGCTGAACGATGCGAAGGGACTCGCGTCCATGCTCAGCGTGTAGGGGCGCGTCTCGCGATCATCCAGATTCATGACGATCAAGCGCGTCTCGTCAGCCGTATAGCGCAGATAGCCCCACGCCGCCCGATAATCCGACTCGAGCGCGATCGTCGCGCCGTATTGGAGCGCGGGTTGTGCATTCCGCATATGAATCAGCCCGCGATAATGCGACAACAGCGAGTCGGGGTCATCGGTCATGCCGGCGACAGTGCGCGCCTGAAAGTCGTCTTGCAGGGCTTGCCACGGTGTCCCTATCGTGAAGCCGCCCGTCTCCGGCGTATCATCCCAGTGGAACGGACGGCGAATCAGTTCGTCCGGCTTGCCACCCAGCATCCCGATTTCTTCGCCGTAATAGATGAAGGGCGAGCCGGGGAGCGTCATCAGCAGGTTCGCCGCCACGCGATTCGCCAGCAAGTTATCATCGCCCAGTTGCGTCAGCAGGCGGTCGATGTCGTGGTTGGTCGTCAGCAGGGCGATTTCATCGGTCTCGTACGTGCGGAGGTTCATCGCCAACTGGCGCTCGATCTCGCGCTTATTGCCCAGTGCCGCCGCGTTGATGATGCGCTCGGCGGTTGTGAACTCGAACAGCATGTCGGTCACGTCGTCATCAGCATAGCGACTGACAACCGCCGTTGATGCCAACACCTCGCCGACTGTCATCGCGTCCGGCGCGACGCGATGCACGTAATCGCTAAAATCGCGCAGGAAATCGCGGTTTACGGGCGCATCCGCCGTGATCGGGCGGCCATCGACTTCGGTTTCGATCAAGTAGCGCACCGCATCCAGTCGATAGCCGTCGATGCCCGTCTCTTCGAGCCAGAAGCGTGCAATATCCTGCATCTCGGCGACGACTGCCGGATTCTCGTAGTTCAGGTCAGGCATCCCGCTCCAGAATACGCCGTAATAGTAGTCATCGCCGCTTCGATGCCACGCGACATCGCCCCACGGGCCACGATAGTTGGGGTTCTCGTCGGCGAAGATATACCAATCGCGGAAATCTTCATCGCCGGCGGCGGCGGCTTCAAACCACGGGTGTTCGTCAGCCGTGTGATTCACCACCAAGTCCAGCACGATGCGTATCCCGCGCTCGTGGGCGGCATCGACCAAAGCCTGAAAATCTTCCATCGTGCCGTAATCGGGGTCAATGCGCCGATAGTCGATCGTATCGTAGCCGTGATAACTATCCGCCGCGAAGATCGGCAAGAGCCAGATACCCGTGATGCCCAGATCATCGTCAGTCGTGGGGTCGCCATCGTTCAGGTAATCCAGCTTTTCGATCACCCCCTGCAAATCACCGATGCCGTCGCCATCACTATCGTAAAAGCTCCGCACGAACATCAAATACCAGACGGTCTCCTGCCACCATTCGCCATCCGGCGGCGCGTCGTCCTGCGCGATGATCGGCACGCTGACCAGCGTCCCTAGCATGAACAGGGCAAGCATAAATACTGTCATTTTTCGCATCAAATCCACCTCAAAAAATTATTTCACTCAATCTACTACATGACCATAAAAGTTCGCTCTTATGTCGAACGTGTGCAATAGTCATTTAGGGCTTTGCCCTAAGACCCATGAGCTTTTTCAAAAGCTCAATCAAAACTTTCACAGCTTGCTTTTTTCAACGCAATT
>DAOTTV010000091.1:0-13446 GCA_034437755.1 Anaerolineae bacterium
TCGCGACCACCTATCAACATCTGCTGACGGATGCCGCTATCGCGCAACAGCGCATCACCAAGATGAGCGATTATGATCCGTCGTGCAGTGGGTTCGTGTTGTTGCTGGGCATGGATCAGACGTATCCGACATTGGCGCATCACAACATCTTCTTCAGCGATGATTATCCGGCGGAGTTCAATGCGATCTTTGAGCAGGGCATCCCCGCCGACGACCCCACGATTTACGTGTCGATCACATCGAAGACCGACCCCGATCACGCGCCGGATGGGTATGAGAACTGGTTCATACTGGTCAATGCACCGCCGCTCGGTGATGCTTATGACTGGCAAGCACAGCGGCAAGCCTATCGTGATCTCGTGATCGACAAGCTGGAAGCGCGTGGGCTTGACGTGCGCGCGCACATCATCCATGAGCAGTGTTTTACCCCGCTAGAACTTGAGCAAATGTCCGGCGCATGGCGCGGCGCATTATACGGGCCGTCAGCCAATGATCGCTTCGCGGTGTTCATGCGGCCGCACAACCGCAGTCAGGATGTGACCGGCTTGTACTTCGCTGGCGGCACGACCCACCCCGGCGGCGGCGTGCCGATGGTCACGCTATCGGGCAAGGTGGCGGCAGATTTAGTCGCTGAGGACGGGCTGTGATCCTGTGCCGATGAAAGCGTATTACAACGATACATTCGTCCTGCCCCTTCCGGACGATCATCGCTTCCCGATGAGCAAGTATCGTCGTCTGCGCGAGCGCATCGTGAGCGAGGGCGTATTGCCAGCCGATCATCTGATTGTGCCGCATCCAGCAACAGACGAACAGATTTTACGCTGTCATGATGCCGCTTATCTTGATCGCGTCAAAAGCGGCACGCTCTCGCGTCGAGAGATCATCCGCATCGGTTTTCCGTGGTCGCCGCAACTAGTCGAGCGGTCGCGACGGTCTTCGGGGGCGACGGTTTGCGCGGCACACACCGCACTCACCGACGGCATCGCGGTTAATCTCGCAGGCGGCACCCACCATGCCGGACGTGACTTCGGCGCGGGGTATTCCGTATTCAACGATAGTATGATCGCCGCCCGTGACTTGCAAGCCGCGGGCTATGCCGAACGGGTCGCGATCATTGATTGTGATGTGCATCAGGGCAATGGCACCGCACACATCGCCGGCAATGACCCCAGCATTTACACATTTTCGATCCATGGCGAGCGCAATTTTCCGTTTCGCAAGGTCAATGGCACGCTCGATATCGGCTTAAAAGACAACAGTGGCGATGAGGAATATCTTGACATCCTCGCCTTCGCAACCGAGCGTATTCTGTACAGTTTTCATCCAGATGTTGTGATTTATCAATCAGGGGCGGATCCATTCATCGGGGATAAGCTGGGCAAGCTCGCGCTGACAAAAGCCGGCTTGATCGCACGCGATCAATTGGTGATTGCGATGTGCCGTGATGAGGGGTTGCCGATCGCCGTTTCGATGGGGGGCGGCTATGCTGAGGCGGTGGATGACATTGTCGACATCCACCTCAACACGATCAAAGTTGCGGCGCGCTTCGTCGGTTAAGTCTCCTCTGCGTCGCCGTCATCAGGCTTAGACATGACGAGTATGATGAGTTTGCCCTTTTGCACCACTTTGTCGTCTTGATTCTTGATACGGATTTCAAGCGTGACGATCCCCCCGCCCAGCCGTTTAGCGGGTTTGGTCTCGGCTACTTTCAATTCAGACCGGATCGTATCGCCGATGTAAACCGGCGCACTAAACTTCATCTCGATCCCACGAAAGGCTAGCACGGTCTTCTGGATCAACCCCAGTTGATACGCTTGCCCCATGGCATAGCTGACGGTCAGCATCCCATGTGCGATGCGTGCGCCCATCATCGTGTTTGCGGCATAATCCGCATCGACGTGCATCGGGTTGTAATCGCCGGTTAAGCCGGCAAACTGGACAATATCCGCTTCGGTGATCGTGCGTGCAGGTGTGACCATGGTTTTATCTTGTTCAAATTCTTCAAAGTAAAGCCCACGCGGCCCTGTTTCCGTCAACATTATCATCAGATTGATGCTCCTCAATCATCTGTGTGGTTCAATTGTTACGATAATAACCCACGTCGCGCTATTTGACGATTTCTGCTAGCCGATGCATGATGGTTGAGGTATCGAGCGGTTTCGGGAAGTAAGCATTAAATCCGGCTTTGCGGGCATCATCCTCGACGTTGACCGAATGATAAGCGGTAATAGCAACGACGGGAATATGCTGATAGGTTGTATCTTCACGGATTTTATCCAGCGTCTCCCAGCCGTCCATCTGCGGCAGGGCGAGATCCATGATGACGATTGTCGGGTCTAGCTGTGCGAGTTTTTCGAGGCATTCGTGCCCATCATGGGCAATATGAACTTCGGCACCGTGATGCCGCAAAATTTTAGAGACCATCTGGATACTATCGTATTCATCCTCTACCACTAAAACGCGCCAATCTTTAGGAGTCACGATTGTTTCCTCTTCCGTTGTTAATTATTGTTGATCCTGAAACTCTTGTAGGCATTTTTTGATGTCTTCCAAAAAAGAGTTAATGCGGAAAGGCTTGGCGATGTAACCATCAAAGCCAGCCGAGATCACTTTTTCTTTATCGCCAGCCATCGCATGGGCGGTTAGCGCGATGATTGGCGTGTTGTTAAGCGTCGTCATGCCGCGCACCTTCTCGAACATCTCCCAGCCACCCATCTCCGGCATCGATAAATCGAGCAGGATAAAGGTCGGCTCGACTCGTTCGAGCATCGCCAGCCCTTCTAATCCGTTACGAGCAACGTGGACATCGGCACCATTGTAGTTCAATAATTTTTGGGCTACGCCGACATTATCGGGTTCATCATCTACAATTAGCACAGTCCAATCGCTCATATCTTGACTAATCATAATTACCGCTCCTGATATGCATTGATTTGATCTTCGGTCGCCGCAATCAACGGCAAGATAATCTCGAACATGCTTCCCTCCTCTACCTGACTTTTGACACGGATATTACCGCCCATCATCAGTACCAGCTTACGCACGATCGACAAGCCTAGTCCTGTGCCGCCAGCCTTGCGCGAGTGACTGCTATCAACCTGTCGAAATTCTTCAAAGATTGTCTCTTGCAAGTGCGACGGAATCCCGACTCCGGTATCTTCGACAATAATTTTGAACGCATCACGTCCGTGCTTGCGTAAGTTGAGCGAGATGTACCCCGCATCGGTGAACTTGGCGGCATTCGAGAGCAGATTAATGACGATCTGCCGGATACGCGCCGGATCACCAACGATGTAATCCGGCATCCGGGGGTCGATATTGACCCGGAAGTCAAGGTCTTTCTCTTCCGCAAGTACTCGCGTCTGCGCGACGAGATCATCTAACCACTTCGGCAAGTGATACGTCTTATTGACCATTTCTAAGCGACCGGCTTCGATCTTGGAGATGTCTAACACATCGTTGATGAGCGCAAGCAGATGGTCGGCATTCGCGAGAATCCGTTCTTGATAGTCTTTCTGCTCATCTGTGATCTCGCCGGTCATCCCCGCCAGGATAATTTCACTATAACCGATAATAGCATTAAGAGGCGTTCGCAACTCATGCGACATCGTCGCTAAAAATTGCGATTTCAGGCGGGTCGCGTCCTCGGCTTCTTTGCGTGCATTCGCCAGGTCTTGATTAGCCGAGATCAGTGCTTCGTTCTGCTGGGTGACTTTTTGGGCGGCTTGCTCGGCTTCTTGACGCGCCTGTGCCAGTTCTTGATTAGCTGAGAAGAGTGCCTGATTTTGTGCTTGTATTTTGGCTTCGGCTTGCACACGATTCGTAACATCCGTGCTGATGCCGACATAGTGCGTCAATTGCCCGGCATCGTTATGGATCGGCGCGAGGCTTAACTCGTTGTAGAACAATTCGCCATCTTTGCGATAATTACGCAAGACCACTGTGCAAGATTTCTCTTGCTCAAGCGCCTGCCGGATGATGTAAACCCCATCCTGATCGCGATCATCATTTTGTAAGAAGCGACAATTGCGCCCGATGGCATCTAAAGCAGAATACCCCGTCGTCTGCTCAAATGCGGGATTGACGTAAATCAAGGGCATATCAGGCAGACGGGCATCCGCGATCGAAATACCGGTCGGGCTATATTCGATCGCTTGATTCCGAAGCATGAGCTGGATTTCAGTCAGTTTGCGATAGGTGATGTCCTTGGCAATCATGCAGACCGCGTAAGCATTGCCATCAGTATCTTTGAGAACGAATTTCGTCGAGAGATAGGTGTGCATCCCGTCCTCATCCGGGAAGGGTTCTTCAAACTGCATCGTTTCTTTGGCTTGTAAGACCTGTAAATCATTATGATACAAGATACTCGCGACATCTTCCGTGAAGATGTCTTCATCTGTTTGACCGATGATGCTTTCCTTATCCCCCCTACCGAAGCGGTCTGCAAATTCTCTGTTGACGAGAATATAGCGCCCAGATGTATCCTTCAAGCCGATGACCGTGCCTGAATTATCGAGGATTGATTGCAATTGATCACGCGCTTCGATCAGTAGTTGCTCATCTTGCTTGCGCCGGGTAATGTCGCGCGCGACGAAGTAGAATTTTTGCAATTGTGGATAGGCGATATAGTGCCACGAGAGCCACTTCACGCGACCATCACGGCAGATGCAGCGATGCTCTAGCGTTTGGATGTTGGTTGCCTGATGAATGTTCTGTATCATCAGTCGGGTGCGTTCCTGATCAGCAGGATGCACGAAGTTGATGAATGGCTGGCTCATCAAGTCTTCTAGCGTATGTCCTAGCGTTTGTTCCCATGCCGGATTGAGCTTGATGAAGTAGCCGTTAAAATCTGCAATCCCCAGCATATCGACCGACATCATGAACATCTGCCGCAGTTCGATCTCCATAGTGTGGTGCGGGGTCACATCGCGCAGGACGGCAATCACGGACTGTAACTGCCCGTCTTCTACGCAGGGGATAAAACTGCCTTCGACTTTGATCGAATCGCCATCGCGGGTGAGCATGAAGGTTTCAACATCCACCGTGCAATCATCGCATTGTTCTTGTGCGAGGCGCACGACCAGCGCGGCACGATGATCTTCGTGCAGGATATGATGAACGAAGTTCAGTTGTGGGATGTCTGCATGGTGGTAGCCCAAGCGTTGTAACCAGTGTTCGTTAGCGTATAGCACATTCCCTTGTGCATCCATCACATGCACGAGACTGCCTAAACGTTGCAGTAATTCATCAACAGGCATGCCAACGTCGCTAAAGGTTTTCATCAGGGCGATTTGCTCCAAATGGCTAGTGTGCCTGTGATGATAGCAGGCGTATATGTGTACGCAATTAAAATCAACCGCGCCAGAATCAAAACAGCACCGGCGCACTGCCGATGCTGTTCGATGGTGGTATCTAATGCTTAAACAGGTGGTATGGTTGCGATCAGCGGTGCAATCACCAGCGAGACAATCGCCAGCAGTTTGAGCAAGATATTGAGCGAGGGGCCGGACGTATCCTTGAAGGGATCGCCGACGGTATCGCCAACAACTGCCGCTTTGTGGGCATCGCTACCCTTGCCGCCATGATGACCAGCTTCGATATACTTCTTGGCGTTATCCCACGCGCCACCGGCATTGGCCATCATCACAGCCAGCATGAAGGCTGATACCAGCGAACCGATCAACACGCCGAGCAAAGTCTCGCGCCCGACGATCTCACCGAGTGCGTTGCCCTCACCGAGAACGGTCAACAGAGCAACGCCCAGCGGCACGGCGACGGCAATGATCCCCGGCAGTAGCATCTCGCGGATGGCACTATCGGTACTGATAGCCACGCACTTCTTGTAATCGGGCTTGCCCGTGCCTTCCATGATGCCCGGAATTTCCTTGAATTGGCGACGAACTTCTTCAACGATTTGTTGCGCGGCGTTGCCGACCGCGACCATCGTCAATGCGCTGAAGACATACGGTAACAGCGACCCGATGAAGAAGCCCGTAATCAGGCGCACATCGAGGATGTTCACGTTGAGGGTATCCGTATCGAAGCCGATAGCGTTAGTGAAAGCCGCCAGCAGCGCCAGTGCAGTCATCGCCGCGCTACCAATTGCGAAGCCTTTGCCGGTTGCCGCGGTGGTGTTACCGAGGCTATCGAGCGCGTCAGTACGATCGCGGACTTCGCTGGGCAAATCAGACATCTCAGCGATACCACCCGCGTTATCAGCAACCGGGCCGTAAGCATCGGTCGCCAGTGTGATACCCAGTGTCGAGAGCATGCCGACTGCCGCCACAGCCACCCCGTACAAATCAGCGAATGAGACAGCAATCAGCGTCACGACGACGACAATCAACACCGGCGCGAGTGTACTCATCATGCCCAGTGCCAGACCACGGATGAGGACAATGCCCGCACCACCAACCGCACTATCCGCGAGGCGTTGTGTCGGGCCGTACGTATCGGAGGTGAAGTACTCAGTGAAGTAACCAATACCAACCCCGCCAGCGAGACCGGCGAGCGTCGCTAATGTGATCCCCCACGTCAGGTTGTTACCATTGCCATCTTGCAGGTTGAGCGCGAGAGCGATCACAACGATTGCGAGGGCGACGATACCACTGGCAGAGTACACGCCCCGGCGCAAACTGCCGAGGAGCATCTCTTGGTCTGCGCCCTCTTCGGTGCTGATGAGGAATGTCGCACCAATAGCAACCAGAATCCCCACGGCGGCGACTACAATCGGAAACACCATGAAGTTGATGTTATCCGCGAGGCTTGCGCTGAGCGTTGCCAGCGAAATCGTCGCGATGATCGAACTCGCGTAGCTCTCGAACAAGTCCGACCCCATGCCAGCCACATCGCCGACGTTATCACCAACATTATCGGCGATTGTCGCCGGGTTACGCGCATCATCTTCGGGGATGCCCGCTTCGGTCTTACCGACGAGATCAGCCCCGACATCGGCCGCTTTCGTGTAGATACCGCCACCGACGCGGGCGAAGATTGCAATGCTCGTACCGCCGAAGCCGAAGCCAGCCAGCGCACTGGCGACAGCTGTCGCTTCTTCGATCAAGTTGCTGAACACGATGAACAGGATACTCACGCCGAGCAATGCCAGCGCGACAACCGTCGTCCCCATGACCGTGCCGCCTGAGAAAGCAACGCGCAAGCCTTTGTTCAAGCCTTCGCTGGCGGCTTGTGCCGTGCGGACATTGGCCCGAACAGCGATATACATACCGATGTAGCCGGCAAGCCCCGATGCAAACGCCCCAGCGAGGAACGCAAACGAAGTCAGCACTTCAAAACTCTCACTGAGAAAGCCTAAACCGAGCAAAATAACGAAGATGACAGCGACGAAGATGCTCACTGCGAAATATTCACGGCTCAGGAAAGCCTGTGCGCCTTCTTGGATCGCCTGCGCGAGGCGTTTCATCTCGTCAGTACCCTCATCCTGTTTGAGGACGAAATTCGCCTGATAAATGGCGAACGCAATACCGATGATACTCGCGACGATGCCAAAGCCACTAGCGGTGACAATGGATAGATTCATAACTTAATGTCTCCTGTTGACAGTATGGATATTTTGTTTGTTATGGTAACTACTCAGGTAGAGTCTTCTTGTGGGTTTCACCCCACGCCCCAGCAGGGGATGTCTCCCCTGCACCCCAGTTTTGCCGAACGCAAAGCGTTCGGCGGGTACAGGTTCAAAGGACAATCGTCCTTTGTGGGGGTTCGGGGGGAACACCCCTGAGTAGTTACGATTGAGTTTTTAAAAAAGCTCATGGGTCTTAGGGCAAAGCTCCAAATGACTATTGCACATGTTCGACATAAGAGCGTTTGAAAAAAGGGAACGCCAAAAACTTCTGGTTTTTTGAACGCTATGCGTTCAGAATGGACAAGGTCAAGGAACGACAGTTCCTTGTGGAGGTGCGGGGCAAAGCCGCTGAAATAAAGACCACGCAACAGCCTAAAGAGCCGTACAATTCAACCGATGAAAGGGACAGCTTCGCCCTATGAACTTGATAGATTACGCACGGATTTTGATTCAACGCGGGTGGATCGCGGTGTTGTTGGCAGTGATTGCCGGCAGTGCCGCCTTTCTCTTCAGCCAGATGGTCACACCCGTTTATCGCTCGACACAGGTGATCTTGCTCGTGCCTTCGCGCAGTGATCTGGGGCTGGCAGAAGCCGCCATCCGCTTGATTAACAGCCGCCGCGCATGGCTCGATAGTGATCTGCGCGCCGAAGCCATTATCGACGAGCTACAACTCGACTTCACGCCCAGCTACCTGCGCGGACAGACGACAATACAGGCGAATCGCGATAATCTTAGCATTCAGATCGACGTTGACTTGCCCGCGCCCGATGCCCCTAGCGCCGCCGCACTCATCAACCCGATTGCGCGTGCATGGGGCGATCAGTTGATTGGTTATCAAGAAGAATTGAACCGCGAAACCAACCGCGAAGATCGCATCCGCGCCCAGCGACAGGACGAACCGCGCCTCGCCCAATTACAACCGCGCCCGACGATCTATGCCGCCATCGGCGCGATTACCGGCTTCTTCATCGGCGTGGTGATTATCCTCGTGCTGGAATATCTGGAGAGCAACGTCATCCGCCGCCGCGCTGATGTCGAACGCTCTGCTGATCTGAAGGTACTCGCCATCGTCCCGCGTGAATGACGGGGTTACCCGCCGTAAATATCGCGCCGGATGTCCTCGAAAATCGGGATGGTCGCGCGCACGTTGGCGGTCAGGTCGGTGTCGATGGTCGCTGTCAGCAATTGCGGGGTCGCGCCGGCTTCCATCACGACCTTGCCCCGGGGGTCGATAATCATCGAATGACCGGCGAAGGTCTTATCGCCCGTCGCGCCTACCGAATTACAGGCGATGACGTAGGCTTGATTCTCGATCGCCCGCGCAACCAACAGCGACCGCCAGTGATCGACGCGCACAGCCGGCCACTCTGCCGGAATAATCAACACCTTAGCGTGGTGGCGCGTGCAATACATACGGAACAACTCCGGGAAGCGCAGATCATAGCAGATGGCGTAACCTGTCTTGCCCCAGGGCATATCCAACACCAGCGGCGCATAACCGGCGTCGAGATATTGCTCTTCATCGAAGAGGCGAAAGAGATGTACTTTGCGGTAGATGCCCTGTAGCGTGCCATCAGGCGCGATCACGGCGAGGCTGTTGGCAACGCCATCCGCGACCGTTTCCAGTATTGAGCCGATAATCGTGATTTGATGCTCGCGGGCAACGGCTTGAATCGCGGCGTGAGTGCCGTGGTCAGGCGTGCTGGCGTACTCGGCGGCTTGTGGCAGAACGTAGCCCGTCGTCCACAGTTCCGGCAAGATCAACGCTTGACTACCATTGCGACTAGCACGCTCCGCCAGCGTGCGAAAGGTCGCGAGGTTCGCGTCCACATCTCCGAGTTGGATATTCATCTGGGCGAGGCTCAGCGTAAATTGCGACATGCGTCATCTCTCCATCCATCATCAACCATTGTGAATGTCAGACGTAGATACTAGCGCAACGAGCAGATGATTGCTAGTCATCTGCTCGTTTTCAGTCGCATATTCAGGTGTTATTCGCGTGAGCCTTAGCATCACTCAGCGCGTTTGTGATGCAAGGGAAGCGTCGTGCGGAAGGTCGTGCCAACGTCCATCTCAGTCTCAACGTCGATCGTGCCGCCGTGCAGTTCGATCACTTGCTTAGCAATCGGCAAGCCCAAGCCCGTGCCCGGTAGCGCATCAACGTTGCCAGCGCGGTGGAAAGGCTCGAACAGGCGCGGCACATCCGCTTGCGGGATGCCAATGCCAGAGTCAGTCACTTCGATCACTGCAACATCCTGATCGTGATCGACCGACAAGCGGAAGATCACGTCGCCGCCTTCGGGCGAGTATTTGATCGCGTTCGAGAGCAAATTGGTGAAGACGCGCCGTAACATACGCCGATCAATTTGCGCGTCGATGTGCTTTTCGTCGCACTCAAACAGGACGTTGTGTGTCTGCTGATAGCCGAACTGGAATTCTTCGACCACATCGCGACAATACGTGATGAGATTAGCGCGGCGCGTGTCAATTTCTAAGCCTTCGGACTCAGAGCGACTGAGCGTCATCACATCTTTGACCATATCGCGCAGATGCCCGACCTGTATCTGAATGTTATCGAGGGCTTGTTCGTTTTCTTCTTCCGTGCTGACATCGCCGTATTTCTTGAGCATGTCATAGGACAGGCTGATAGATGCGAGCGGTGTATTGAGTTCGTGCCCCATCATCGACAAGAAGCGGTTCTTCAGCACGCGCAACTCACGCTCTTTTTCCAGCGCGACCTGCACCCGTTCGCGTTCGACAATCTCGGCTTCCATACGCTTGCGGTAGGTAATATCCTGAATGATGCAGGTGTATAGCACGCCGTCATCCAGTTGTAATTCGTTCAGCGCGAAGTAAACCGGGAAGCGTTCGCCATCTTTGCGCTTGCCGACCAATTCATGACCGAGTTCGCCGTTCAAGCGTTTGAAGGGATTACGCTCGTCGAAGGGTTCGTCGATAATATCGCTGAGATGGGTGCCGATGAACTCATCATTAGGATAGCCAAAGATGCGCGTTGCGGCGCGGTTGGTACTAGTGATCGTCCCTGCGGTATCAATCGTCAGGATACCGTTATTGACGTTGTTCAAAATCGCCTCGATACGGCGTTTACTCTCCGAAAGTTCGATCTGTGCCCGCTTCAGTTCGGTCACATTTTGATGCGCGACGATCACGCGCACGTCGTCATACCACTTAAAGCGGCTGACGCGCACGACAAACCAGCGCTGTTCAACCGGACTATGAAAGGGGTATTCTAATTCAAATTCGTTCAAGCGACCCTGCATCACATCACGGATACCATCCGCGATGACAGGCGCATCTCTCGAGTTACTTGCCGATGCGGCATCGCATACTTTGATGTAGTTCGTGCCAATGCCATAGCGCGAGTCGCGAAATCCGTTTTGATCTGCAAATTGCCGCCACGCCTCGTTGACACCGATAATGCCGCCGGATTTGTCGAGTATGGCGACTTGTGCAGACAAGGCATCGAGCGCAGACTGGACGAAGCCTTCTGCTTCACGCTTTGCCTCATGGTCTTCATGGTGTTCAGATGGTATCAACAAGTTAAAATTCCCTCATACATTGCGAGTACTCATTCGTCATTATAACAGAGTTTCCAGCAGAACGCGTAGATGAGTTTCCTATGAGAAGGTGCCATCCGGCTATATATGGGTCAATTATGCCAATTCTATGGCAATATTTACGCCGAAATGACGTGTATGCGATACAATGAGGATGTCTGTCACCGGCAAGCAGACACTCTCACACACCCAGCATACATCATGAGGAGGCTGACCGTGCGCGATGATCATTCATCATCTCCAAAACCCCCTAAATTGCCCAAGCCAAGCCCCTACCACATCACTGAACCCTTTCAAGAGCGGGGCGTGTGGTGCTTTTATCTCACCGCTGAGCGCGAAGTGCTGGAATATATCAGCCGATTGAACTGTATTTTACAAAGTGGCTCTGGCTCGCCTTTCCAGCGTCGCTTGCGCGGGCGCGTGCTGTTCGCCATCAACCCGCGCTATGACCACGAAGAGACCTGGGTTTGGATCACTGATTTGCTCGATAGCGAAGCGGTCAAAGTCGAGCTGAGCGAGCAATGGGAACAAGCCATCGACCAAGCGCAGACGACCGTTTCGGGCGATGGCGATCAATCGTGATCGTAGGGTTCGGTGTGGATGGTGACGCGCTGTAATTGCGGGATCGCCGTGCGTAAGGTCGTTTCGGCAGATTCGGCGAGCGTGTGCGCGTGTTCGAGGCTGGTTTGCGCGGGTAGCGTACCGTGTAAGTTCATGGCATAGCCCTGCGCCAGCGGACGCACCACCACATCATGCCACCCGACCTGTGGGTAGCGTTCCATCAGCAACAATTCCGCATGGGACGTTATCCGATCGACCTGTTGCCAATCGCAGCGGGTCTCGCGGTCGATCTCGACGTAGCGCGGTTCAATATGCGTGATCACGCGGTCGATATGCGGCAGAGCGCCGATCACATCCGCTTCTAACTGGCTGACTTGCTCGTGTGCCTGTGCGAGCGTCTGGCGGGGCGATACTTCGACGTGCATTTCGAGGATTGTGCCGCGTGCGTCGTCGCTGATGTCCACTTCGTGCGTCGATAAGCCACGCGCATCGGCATAGGCGCGGGCGGTCAATACGGGATTGCGCCCGTTCGGATGATGCGGCACAAAATGCACTTCGATCTCTGCAATGTCCCCCAATTCATGCTGTAAACGCTGGCGAATAGCATAGGTGATGCTGTGCGTCTGTTCGGTGGTTGTCTCCGGCGCAATGCACACGTCAATATCAATATGTGGCAACGCGCGTGACCCACGACTACGCGCCCGCTGTACCGCGCACATATGCGGTATATCGCGCACAAGATCAGTCAACATTTGCGGTGAATATGGCGCAGTATCGACCAGAATACGCCCCGTCTGGCTGACGATCTCCCACGCGGCATGGGCAATCAAACCAACGACGACCGCCGCCGCCACAACATCGACCCACACCCAACCCGTCACCGCGACGAGGCCCGTACTCACCAGCACAGCCAGCGTCACGTAAACATCGGCGCTGGTGTTCTTAGCATCCGCTAGCAGAATTTGACTGTTGAGGCGTTCGCCGGCGCGGATTTGATAGCGACTGATGATGATATTGACGATCAGCGTGGCGATCAACACGATGAACGCCAGCGGGGTCAGTTGGGGTTGTGCGCCGGATCGCAAGCGGTCAATCACGCCCTGCACCAATTCCCACGCCGTCAGCAACAACAACGCGCCAATCAGCAGAGCCGCCATCGTCTCGAAGCGTTGATGCCCATAGGGATGATCGGCATCCGGCGGTTGAT
The DNA here is from genome assembly GCA_034437755.1 of Anaerolineae bacterium. Lineage (GTDB taxonomy): Bacteria > Chloroflexota > Anaerolineae > Aggregatilineales > Phototrophicaceae > JAUZRW01. The sequence goes on from DAOTTV010000091.1 coordinate 12,935, forward strand.
TGGCGATGACGTTGGCGACCAGACCGGCGATATTGCCCGCGCCATCGGTCAAGGAATGAAAGCCATCCGCTGTGATCGCCAGCGCACCGGTGATGAAACCGAGCGTGATTTTACCCAGTGCGACGACCAGATTGAAGATCAGCGTCACGATCAGGACGCGCCGCACAGCGTGGCGTGTATCAGTACTCGTCATGTAAGCTCCCTTATATCCCATATGGCTATCCCCATCATATGAGATAGAACACACTTTCGGCAACTAGGAAAACTGAATTTAGACGCTTCCAAATTTGGGGGCTTTCGTATCTTGCGTGGTCACGCTCTTTTCGTCCCTTTTTTGAACGCATCGCGTTCAAAATGAACAAGGTCAAGGAGCGACAGTTCCTTATGGGGGTGTGGGGGCAAAGCCCCTGCAACAAAAACCACGCGACATCCCAAAGAGCCCAAATTTGATCGTCAAGTCAGACAAACACGCGCCGGTTGTGTCGTTGTTGACGAACATACCGCGTCTCGTA
>DAOTTV010000092.1:0-14491 GCA_034437755.1 Anaerolineae bacterium
AGCGCCACAGGTACGCATCCGTAGCGAGCGCGACGCGCCGATTGAGTCGCTGACGCGCCTCAGCAACAATCAAGGCTGGGTGCGCCAGACCGATGCGGATGAGAGCGTCTGGGTCAGCGAGGAGGATATTGTCCACGAAACTGTGACCATCACCTATGGGCAACGCGCACGCCCCGGACAGGTGCGCGTGTCGATCCGACCTGCAAATAGTCAATTCTGGAGTCAATGGCATGTCGTTCGCGAATAAGTCGCTGTGGCTGGGCTTGCTCGCCCTGTTGCTGGCGCTCGGTGGCGCACAAGCGCAACAATCCGACGCTTGTCCCGCCGATGATTGTCAGCGTATCTTCAACGCGCCGATCCCGATTGAGCGCGTGACGAGCCTCGGCATCAATGAGTTCGCTCTGCTCTTCGAGCTACAGCCGAACCCCGATTTACGCTACTTCATGTACGATCTCGCCGCTACGCCGAATGTCGTCATCATGCGCCCCGATAACGGGTGTCAGTTGTTGTTGGCGGGCTTTCGTAGTAATAGCGATAGCTATCTGGGTACCATCCAGAATATTCCCTTCGTCGATGTCTACGCCTACTGTACGTCCTATAACCTGACCGGCGGCGCGAGCTTCCCGCGCTCGGACGAGGTCTTATGGTCGCTGGCGGACGATGGCGCGTTCGCGGGCGTGGTTGATGTGCTGAGTCCTGCGGACGATGCGTACCCGCGCGTGCGTGATGTGCTGAGCAACGCCAGCAGTGGCACATGCCCGATGACCGCTTATGGCACGGTCACGCCTGGCGAAGTCGTCACGCTCAACGATTTTGCCACGCAGATCGCCTTTTTCATCGCCTTCGATGATCCGGTCAATGCGTTTGAGGAGTTGTACAACCGCGCGCGCAACCCGATCTACATCGAGCAGTACGATAGCATCTATTGCCTGCTGGGGGTCGATCCGACGCAATGGCACTTCCAGACGAGCCAAGCGGACGACGACACCGCCTTCACGGTCGATCCGACCGAAGCCGTGCTGACCGATAACGCGCTCGACATCACCGCGACTTACCAGAAGCAGGCGATGTATCTCGCCCGCGCCGAGTTGCAATTACAGCGACAGATCGGTGGGCGGGACGAGCTGAGTGCGCCGCTTGAACCGCTTGCCTGTGAAGACAATGCGCGTCGCCTGCAATGCACATATCGCGTGACAGACGCGGGCCCGTATCGCGTTCGTCTAACGCGCGCGGGCGCACCGCTCATCCTCGCCGACACGGGCGAAACCGAATTGACCGTCGCTACGAGCGACCGGCAGGTACGCATCACCGCGCCCGAAGTCGGGGTCGATATCGAAGCGCCAACGCCGTGGTATTTAGACCCCCTGCCGATCCCCGCGCTGGTGACGACGATCAACGTGCCACTCCTATACTTCGTGCTGATCTTCACCGTTGGGCTGGGGCTGGGGGGCACGGTTTTCAGCTGGTCGCTGAGCAATGCGCGCCAGATTCGCCGCGAGACGTGGCTTAAACTCTTGTTGCTCGTCGCCCTGATCGCCATCGGAGCTTATGTGTACTGGATAACATGGGGGCAAAGCTAATGCGATTGCAGACCATCATCAGCCTGTTGTTCATGGGGCTTGTGCTACTGCCGGCCCACGCGCAGACGGCGACTGACCTCGAATCCGATGCGATTGCGGCGGCGACCCCGCCCGGCTTATTGCTCGTGATTATGGTCGATGATAGCAGTACGATGAACGATAACCTCAGTTCGATCGAGACGGCGCGCTTCGGTAGCACGCGCAACGGCACGGATAACAGCCTGTTGCGCTGGCAAAACGTCGGGCGCATCGTGACGCAATTACACGCCGATACACAGACGACGCATCAGGTTGGCGTGTTGAGCTTCGATAATTCTTTTCGCGGGTGGTATAGCGGCACGTCCGACGCGCCCTTCGTCGAGCTAGGCGCACAGGGCAACGATAACGCTTACAATGGCTTGATGACGCGCATCAACCGCGCGGATGCGGGCATCCTGCCCGGCGATACCGTCACCGCGATGACCGAAGTCAACAACGCGCTCCAACGCTGGGCGCAGAGCTTCGGGCGTAATAGCAACCTGAAGCCCGTGATTTTGCTGATTACGGACGATGTGCCGATCGAAGCGTGGTCAGAGAGTCCGTGGCAGTTGGCATCGCCCTGGCGCACCGGCGTTGATCCGCTTTTCAAGCAACAGGTGACGGAATTCACCCGTATTGTCAACTATCAGGGCGCGTATTGTCGCCATAACAACGGCAGTGGCATCTTATATACGATGGCGCTGGGCGCGGCGAACTGGGTCAATGCTGACGGCAGTATCAACCAGAGCGGCAGTGGCAACTACTTCCAGCAGATCGCGCTCCAGAACAACTTCACCAGCTTGCAGACGGGCGAGCCACTGGTGAACGTCATCGACCCGCAGATGGCGACCGGCACGACCTTGCCCGCCTTCGACTTCGAGACAGCGTTCGATAACTTTCTGCAAGAAGTCCGCTGTTTAGAGACCAACGAAACGCGCAACATCACGCTCTCGCCTTTCATCTCTAGCATGACGATTGTCTTTCAGCAGGGGGCAGATCGTAATATCAGCCTCACCCCGCCCGATGATCGCCCCGTCAACAGCACCAATGACGTGATCTTCACCGATGCCGGCGTGCGGATCGTCGCGCCACGGGGCGAGCGTGCGCCCTATCAGGTGTGGTCGTTCGACCGTGATGAGTGGGTAGCGAGCGGGCGCACATGGTCGGGCGAGTGGCAGACGGACGTGCAGACGCGCGTCCTGCGCTCGATCACCGAAGACGCGACCGACCTCAATTGGCAGGTGGTCGGTGATTTCAACGATGAATTACCACAACTGACCATCCAGCTCTTGAAGGACGGGCGCGCCCTGCGCTTCAGCCCGTATATCCAAAGCGTGAGCGCCGTGCTTGAGAATCAGCAGAATCCGGCTGACGTGCAGACCTACGAATTCAATCAGCTGGGTGACGGCACGTATCAACTGCCGATTCCGATCGAGTCGGGCATCTTCACGATTGAGCCGTACATCACCATGGGACAAGCGATCATCGGCACGGACATCACGGCCGGCACAGTCGTGCGCTTGCCGGATGTCGCCGCGAATCGCAACGATGTTTTACGCATCGCGCGCACGACGATCGAACCGCAATTGGTCGTCCAAGACCCGCCGCTGAACACCAGCTTGAACCCCAACTGTAGCGCCGAAGGCGTGATCGATTTCAACGTGGACATCGGCTTCGGTCTCGATGACCCCGACCCCGACTTGCTCGAACGACTCTACAGCTATGTGCGCGTCGAGGTTTACCACAGCTTCGACGGGCAAGACGCACCCGCGCCCGATGCAATCCCGATCGCTGTGCTGGCGGGGAACTTGCAGGAGAGCGCCTTCACCGCGCGCGAACCCTGCGCCATCCTCGATGCCCGTGCCCGCGATGCCGGCACCGATGACCCGCAGGCTATTTCAACGCGACAGGTCTTCGAGTATCGTCCCGTCTCCAACGTCGATATTGATCTGCCCCTGCCGGTGACCGCCGTCTTTGATTATCAAACGCCCACGCCGACCCCGATGCCGACCGCCACCCCGCAACCGTCACCCACGCGCTCGATCCCGACACCGCCGGCGGTCAACCCTGTGACCGAAGTCGGCGACGTGTTGACATCGCCGCCGGGCAGTGTGTTGTTCACGATTGGTGGCGTGCTGGTAGCAATCGTGCTGATTCTCAGTGCCATTAACAACTATGCGCGGCTCTTACCCCTGCGTGCAGTCTCGATCGATCGCAAAGGGGCAGATGATGGTGTTAGCAATTTGCAACCGATCGTGACCGGCTTCCGGCGCTACTTGCCGATCAGCAAGGTGACGATTTATGCCGATGACGACGAACAGACGCAAGCGCTGTTCGACATCATCGCCAACCGCGAAGCCTTGCGCGGCTATGCCCATGTGCGCCTTGATATCGGATCGATGAGTGTCCCCGCCGACGACGAATTTGAACTCTTTGGCGAGATCAACGACATCATCGCTCGCGTGGACGAACAACAGACGTACAGCTTCCGTATTGTAGATAATGACCCAATCAGAGGGGGATTCGATGACTACGCCCGATAACATGCAGAAAGAAATGCGCCTGCGCCCGACACTGGTAATCGGTCTGGGTGGCTCAGGCTATCAGGTCGCTGTCCAGCTGAAGGCGCGTCTGGTCGAAGCCTTCGGCAATGAAGCCGGCTATGACGACGTGGTGAAGTTCATGGTCTTAGATACGGCGAACGAGAACTTCAAAGCGCCCCAGCCTAACTACCCTGAGCGCGACTCCGTCGGCTTATCCGCCGGACGCGAGTTCGTACGCATCAGCGATGTCCCCCTGCAAGAGTTGATGGCGAACCGCAACAAGATGATCGGTGAGCGTCGCCTGACGGGGGTCTATAAACACCTGCCCAAAACTCTGCGGTCGAGTCATATCGATCAGGGCGCTCAGCAAATCCGGCGGTTGGGGCGCATCGCGCTGTTTCATCGCTATCAAGATGTGAAAGAGCGCATGAGCATCGTCATCCGCGACCTGCTCAAGATGCGCGATACGCGCACACGCGGCGATGTCGATCTGAAAGTGGATCAGCGGCAACGTCTGCGCGTTTATATCGTGTGTTCGATCTGCGGCGGCACCGGCAGTGGCACGTTCATTGATATGGCGTATATCACGCGCTACATCGCCGAGACGCAAAACCTGCCGCCGCAAAATGTCGATGTCGTCGGCATGTTGATGTTGCCCGAAGCCTTCCCCAACGTCAGCACGACCGGCGCGGATCGCATCCGGGCGAATGCCTGCGCTGCCCTGCTCGATCTCGAATACTACAATCAGGATACGATCAACGATGACACGATCTACTACGAAGATTTCGGCGTGGAACAAGTGCCGGGGCGCAGTCGTCCCTTCAACATCTGTTATCTGATCGGCGGCAGCAACAGCGCCAGCTTGACCGTCGATGGCGTGAAGGAACTCGCGCCGATGCTGGCAGATAGCATCTTCACCATGATTAGCAGTCGCGTGGGCGAGCAACTGGACGCGACGCTCGACAATATCAAAGTCGTGACGACGCAGTATCACGAAGATGGTCATCGGCGTTTATACAGCGGCATCGGCATCTCGAAGCTGTATTACCCGCGTCAGTGGCTCCAACAACGCTTCATCAAAGCCTTCAAACGCTGGATGATCGAGAGTTACGTCCTGCCGGATGATGTTGACCAAACGCGGGCAAAAGAATCGGTCAAAATCTGGTTCGATAACTTGCGCCAGAACCTAGCATCGAATATGAACCGCTCGGTTAGCGATGTGATCCAGCCATTGGTGCAACTGGAACAGAACTTGGACCTGATTGATAACCCACAACGTCGCCTGCGGCGGGCCTTTCGTCAAGCCGAGTCCAGCTTCCAGAAGGATTACATCGACACCCTGCAACAGCAGAGTACGTCCTCACAGGGCAACATTCGCGCTGACCTGCGGAATAAGATTCAAGCCGAGATCAATAACACCTTCCGCGTCGATCATAACCCCGACGAACCGACCGCCGGCTTAATCTGGACGCGGCAATGGCTGGACGCGCTGGACGAAGCGATCCACGAGTGGGTCAATGATGATAGCCGCGAGAGACTGCCGATCGACTTTGATCCGGTCATCAACCGCGCTGAGGGCAAAGTGCAGGAGATTACCAACATCGTCGCGTTCTTGCAGACGCGCCAGCGGCGGCAGGTCGTCGCGCGTGAGTCGGATAGTTTGCGCCGCTTCTTCGAGGAAGAGGCCAAGACCCGCGTGATTGATGCCGTCCTCGCCGCCATCTTCCGCGACTTCTTGCCCTACGTGCAGGAGATGCGGCAACAGGTCAACGAGGCGGTGAGCTTCTGGGAAGATTTGCTCCTCGCCACGGCGCAGGTCAGCGAGCGCCCGATTACTACCGCATCGACCTTGAGCGTGATGGATGACCGCGAGCTAGACACGTATATTCAGGAGAAGATGGCACAAGCCCAGCAGGACAACATCACCGCGCAATTTCAGCGTCGGTTGCTAGAAGCCGGACGCAACGCCTCGCTCAATGCGATCGCGCTCTCGCTGAACAAGCGCCATCACGCCGCGCTAGAGCGCATCCTTGATGACCTGAGCAATCGCCAGTATGCGCGCATCTCCAGCGAGACCATCGGGCAACTGATCGAACGAATACCGGATAATGCCCGCAAAGAGAAGCTGGAAGAATTGCAACTGCGCGGTGCGCCCCTCCTGCGCTATGAAGAGGGCAGTATGTCTGCCGCGCCCCCGCCAGAGTTTCGCGTCGTCGGGATTCGATCGCGCGAGGAGGAGAGCGAGATACTCGAACAGGACATCCAAGCCGGCGATGTGTCCTACGTCAGCACCAATGAGTCATCACAGGTGACCTACCTACATACCCAGCACGGCATCCCGCTCTCGTCTTTGCAGAATTACAACATCTACTACGAGCAATATCGCCGCTTCGCCCGTCAACCCGAGTCCATCCTGCACCTGAGCAACGAGCTAGAGCGTGCGCCCTATAACCCCGCGTCGGTGTATTTCATCAATCGTAATTCGCTCCGCCTGTTCTTCATCCGGTCGCTCGCCTATGGTTGGGTGCAGTATGATCGCGAGAGCGGCGCCTTCATCTATAACGCGACCTTCAAGTACAAGTTACAAGTCGCGATTCATCGCCACATCACCAACTTGAAGAACCAGTTCACGCAGGGCGATGGCTTCACCGAGCAGGGCGACCGCCTCAACCAACTCGAAGTCGATTATATGACGGCGCTCGCGGATTTCTGGAGCAAGTCGAAGGCGGTCTATCCCCTGCTGGTACTCCAGCCCGCCAACTACGAGAACGCCGCCCAGCGCGACACCCGCGGCGAACCCGTCCTCTACGAAGACGAGCGCACGCCCATCATGCCGGCGATCACGCTCCGCATGGCGCTGGGATCGCTGGTCAACTCGCCCTTGCAGACCTTCGCGCGCGTGTTCGAGGATGCGTTCAGCGAGTTACACACCGAAGAGTTCAGCGGTGATGTGGGCATCAGCCGTGAGAGCGATGCCCTGCGCGATTTCTTGCGCGGCTTCGGTGGCGATTACGTCGATGAAGATAGCACTGACGTGCGTTTTCGCGGCGATGCCTTCTACCTGATTTCGGGCAATCCCAGCGATACCGACCTGCAACAGCGTCTCTTGCTCCAGCTTGCCGCTTACGAAATGACGGAAACGCGCATCCGTCGCCAGCTGACGGAAGTGCCGTATTACTGGAAATGAGGCGCATAAACGGCGCTATCCCTGCGACTGACCGACGACGGTTAGACGCGGGGGCGCGTCTCCCCATACAATGGAGATAGTCACGACATGACGGGCGGCGCAAGCGTCTATCGCTAGTCGTCGTCGCTATTGCTCCGAGAGGGACAAACAGATGATGACCATACGCCGTTCGCTACTCGTCGCGCTCTTGCTCGCGGGATTGCTCAGTATGAGCAAGGCACAAGAGTCCCCGCCCACATCGACCCCGACTCCCGCTGAGATGCCCCGCGTCAATGAGGACGGGCGCGATATTGTCAACATTCTGCTGATGGGCAGTGCTACGAGCAATGGCGCAACGAACCCCGGCTTGACCGACACGCTGATGATCGTCAGCATGGATCGCGATAGCGGGCATGTGGCGGTCGTCTCGATCCCGCGTGATCTCTACGTCTACGTGCCGGCGCTGGACGCGATGCATAAGATCAATCAAGCCTACTTCTTAACCGAGCGCGCAACGGAGAATAGCGGCGTTCCCGCCCTGCGCGCGACGGTGCGCTACAATCTCGGTCTGGAGATCGATTATTACGCGCGCGTCGATTTTGAGGGCTTCGGCACGCTGGTCGATTCGCTGGGGGGGATTCACGTTGCGGTCGATTGTGCAATCGAAGATTGGCGCTTGATCGACCCGGATTTGGACGAGGACGACCCCGACAGCTGGGAGATGTTCACGCTGTGGACGGGCTTACACTGGATGAGTGGCGATACCGCGCTGTGGTACGTTCGCAGTCGGCGCACGAGCAACGACATCGACCGCACGCGCCGCCAGCAAGATGTCCTGCGCGCCATCTGGCGACGTATCCGCCAGCAGGGGATGCTAGAGAACTTCCCCGCCCTGTGGACGCAGTTCAATCAGATGGTGGATACTGATATGACTCTGCCGGACGCGCTGGCACTCTTGCCGGTTGTCACCGAGCTAGACGCGGCAGACGTCGCCTATTATACCTTTCGCATTCATCAAGAAGTCGAACAGGGCTATACCGACGATGAGGGGCGCTTCATCTTTTTGCCCAACCGTGATGCCATCGCGGACTTGATGCAGACGGTCGTCGCGCCGCCTAACAACAACCGCCTGAGCGGACACTTGCCAACGGTGGCGATTTATAACGGCAGTGGCGTGGACGGGCTGGCATACGTCGCCGCGCACCGCCTCGAACGCGATGGCTTCCGCACGACGGTTATCGACGCGTACACGCACCCGCGCCGCTACAATCTGATTATCGACTACACGGGCGAGCGCAAGAATAGCCCTCTGCCATTGCTTCAGCGTATCCTCAGCACGACTAACGACGGCGTACAGATCGACCCGACTCCGGATCGCGCGTATGATTACGAAGTGCGTCTCGGCTATACCTATCAATTTTACGCCTGTACCTATCCCGTCGAGCAACCGACGCTGAGCGAGGACGCGAGTGCTAGCACTGACTAGCGTCTGTAACGGTCATGTCACGCGCTTGTCACGACGCGGTAACGGTCGCCTGCTATGCTGAAGGTAGTTCAGACACAGGCGCGATCGTAGCATGTCCCGATGAGCGATGGTGCCTCCTGATACACAACGGTTTTGATCGTGCATGAGCAGGGCAACGCGCCCTTGCTTGTCCGCAAAATCCTATGTCACCTACCCCATTGTATGACCTGTCTCAGCCGAGGCAGGTCATCCGCTTAATTGAGCGTCGCTATCTCTAAGTAGACCGTCCACACGCCCTCACGTCCGGTATCGATGTATACCGTCTGCTGGGTTGCATCGTCTACGCGACAGCCTCCGCCGATCGCATCCAGCGCGAATTCAGGATCCCACCACGCAAAATCACGCGGGGCATTGATGAACGTCGGCGCGCCGACCGTCGTCAAGTCATCGCTATCGACGCACAAATCCGGCGCATTGGCGAGCGTGGCGCGCGCGTCATCCGGCAGGAGATCGAAGCGCATCCAGTAGAATTCATCCTGCCACACGTCGAACGCGAAGTAGGCGTTCTCGGCAGGCGTGGTGACGGTGATGCCGGTCGCCTGTGCGATGAACTCGATCGCCGCTTCGCCGCGACCGTTATCATCATCGCCGAGGCTAGCGAACGACCAGAACGCATAGCCGACCGCGAACAGCGTGCCGATGCTGACGATAATCGCCGTCACTGCCCAGATCGGCAACACGGGCAGGTTCAACCAGGGGGAGTGCGTGTCTTCGGCGGGCTTACTCATGAGATGTTGATCCCGTGAACGCTGTTGGCGAAGGATGTCAGATACCGCATTTGCGCGTGCGTCGGGTGGACGAAGGGGCGCACCGTGCGAATCTCGGCGAGGGCTTCGTCGGCAGTCAAGCCTTCGTACTTGATGAGATAGGTCGCTGTAGCGATAGCCGCCCGCCCGACCCCCAGCGCACAATGCACGTAGACCTTGCCGCCGCGTCCCTGCTCTGATTGGATGAAATCGGCGGCTCTGTGCATATTCTCGATCGAAATCGGCGTGTTATCGCGCGTGGCGAGATGCAAATATCGCTCGCCCCCGATGCCCTTATCTGCGTCGCTGTGATAAGCTTCACGCATGTTGATCACTGCGGTGATGCCTTCGCCTTGCATCGCCTGCCAGCCACGCGGTGCATGTTGCCCGCCCAGATACAAGAAGGGACGCAGGCGACTCAGATGCCACAGCGGCACGCCCGTCACCTTGCGCGAGGCTTGATCGACAAAGCGCCAGACCAGCGCGCGCGGGCCAGTACGGAGCAGGCTCACGACGCGATCCATCGGCTTCGGCGGGTGTAATTCAGTCGTCACTAAATCAGGCATAGGTGTCCTTTATTCACTGATTGCTTGTATGATTGCAGTATGCTGTCAACGTAGCACGGTTAGATTAATCTTATCTGGTTCTTTCGTATCTTGCGTGGTCACGCTCTTTTTGTTCCCTTTTTTCAAAAAGGGAACGTCAAAATGAACGTAACTACTCAGGTAGAGTCTTCTTGTGGGGGTGCGGGGGCAAAGCCCCTGCAACAAAAACCACGCGACATCCCAAAGAGCCTCTTACCTGAAGCGCGACGCTTGTATTCTATCATGTTTTTTGCATTGGTTTATCACAACGCGATTGTGTAGAATTGATCAATTATCACACACCGTATTCACAGCACACACATTAGACGGAGTAAACATGATGAGACCCGCATTAATCGTTCATGGTGGGGCATGGGATTGGTCAGATTCGCTGGATGAGCCGAAGCGCGAGTCCTTACGACGATCGTTGAGCATCGGGTGGGAGATATTGAACGCGGGCGGCACAGCGCTGACCGCTGTCGAGAAAGCGGTCAACTGCTTAGAGGACGACCCACTCTTCGACGCGGGCACGGGCAGTCATCTGAATGCCGAGGGCTTGGTCGAGATGGATGCTCTGTTGATCGACGCGCAACGGCATGACTTCGGCGCGGTGGCGGGCGTGCAACGCGTGCGCTATCCGATCTCGCTGGCACGTAAAGTGCTGGAAGAAACCGAGCAGAACTTCTTCGTCGGGGCGGGCGCGGACGCGCTTGCACAGCGCGTGGGGATCGAGTGGGTGCCGAATTTATCGCTGGTCAGCCAGCATGAGCTAGACGTATTCCAGCAGCGCGACACCAGCGGCACTGCGGATACGGTGGGGGCGGTGGCGATCGACGCAGAGGGCAATATTGCGGTGGCGACATCGACCGGCGGCACGCCCCTCAAACCGGCAGGGCGCGTCGGCGATTCGCCCTTATTCGGCGCGGGGGGCTATGCTCATAACGACTTCGGCGGTGCGAGTGCCACCGGACAGGGCGAACACAGTATGCGCGTCCTGCTCTCGAAGCATGTGGTCGATCAGATTGCGGCGGGGCATACGGCACAGTCGGCGGCAATCGCCAGCTTGACCTACGTCGAAGGTGTGATTGCCGATTCAATGCTGGGCGTGATCGTGATCGACAAGCAGGGGCGCGTCGGCGCGGCGCACACAACGCCCAAGCTGGCGCACGGTTGGATTGATGCTGACGATACGCCACAGGTGCGGATGCGCTCGGATGTGGTCGTGCCGACACGCGATTAAGCCGCCCTTGTGTTACAATCGGGGCGAGAATCGCGACCTTGATCGCTTGAGCCGAGCAGGATAGATACAGACGATGCGCTACGATGACTTCATACCGGATGCCGATCTCATCCCCTATTTGCACCGCCTGAACGGACGCGCGCGTGCTTTGGACCTAGAGGCGCGTTTGACGCTCTCGCAATTGCGCGATCGTATTTTGAGCAGTGGCGGGCGGTGCGAGTGGTGCGGGGTGAGCATCGTGCTACAGTCCTTTGAGATCGACCACATCACTAGCTTGAGTCAGGGGGGCGATCATCAGCCCGATAATCTGGCGATCGCCTGCCCATCCTGCAACCGCGCCAAAGCCAGCAAGCACCCCGCCCGTTACGCGCAGGAAATCGCCAGCCGTAGCCCTAACACGACTCCGCTCGTCCAGCGTATCTTGGACGCGCACGGCATGACCGCGCACCGGCAACGCTCGCTCTTCGATGCGCCCGCAAGCGACGATGAGACGGCTACACCCGCGAGCGACGACGATGACGACCCGCCGCCCTATATCTGGTCTTAGCCGACGATCAGCGAGATGCCGATCAGCAGGAGCAGAACCAGCACCCCACGCCGGAACGCCTGCGGTTCAATGAAGCGATCCATCGACAAGCCCGCCGTCGTGCCGACAATCATCGCCGGAATCATGACCGAGACATAACTCAGCACATCCGGTGTGACATTGCCTCTCAGCGTGTGAGTGGCGATCACCAGCCAGCCGTTGATGAAGAACAGCGTTTGCATATTGCTCTTGAATGTGGTCGGTTGCCATTGTTGGCTGGTGGCGTACAGCACAATCGGCGGGCCGCCGGTGTTATACGCGCCATGTAATAAGCCCCCCAGCGCGCCGAAGCCGAAGCCGCTTGTGCGGGGCAGGCGCGGAACGTGAAAGCCAATCAAGCGATAGGACGCATACGCGATGATCACCAGCCCCAGCAAGAGCATCACCAATGGTTCCGGGATTTGCTGTGCGCCCCAGATACCAACCGGAATCGCGATCAGCGAGGCGAGCGACACGCGCCAGATCGCCGACCAGTCCAGCGCGTGCCGATAGCGCCAGATCATGACCAGCGCCGAGACTTGCATCGTCAATGCGAACGCTGGCGCGGCGATATCCAGCCCAAGGAGCGCGATCAAGACGGGCATAGCGATCAACCCACAGCCGAAGCCCGCCAGCGCCTGTATGAAAGTCGCGAATAGCATGATGAGAACAACGAATAACGCCATAAAACAACTTTACCTGACTCGATGTAGTGCTTGACCAATTTAACCAAAAATGTAACTACTCAGCCCTCGCCCTAAATCCTGCTCCCGACCGCCACGCTGTGGCGCGGCGAGGGACTTGTAAACACGGGTGTGCCCCTTCTCACAGCGACAGCGATGCTAATACCATCGTGCTTATAACTCCTGAGTCCCATCTTATGCCAAGCTACAGGCAGATACAAGCATCAACATAGATCATTGATGCAATAGGTTGATCAACCTATTGCGCCCGCTACCTGACGACCCGCGTTTTCTCACTGCAACAAGTGGCTAAAATTGGATATAGTTAAGCTATACCTGCATATGGTCAAACCAGAGGAGCGACCCATGCCCCATCGCGCTGTCCGTCTATTCTCATTCGTGTGCTTGCTAACAGGCGTGCTGATGCTGGGAGGCGCAGTCGCCACTGCCCAGACCGGCTCCGGCGCGACTACTGGCAACGTCGTCATTGATAACATCGGCGCTGAACTCAACGCTAATCCGGCGATGCGCTATGACGCGCTGGCGAGCGAGTACCTGCGTACCCTCTTCGACGAAACCCCACAATTGACGGCGATCCAGCGTGATATTGTGCTGGGGCCTTTCGAGATTGATCCGCCCGTCGGCGTGTGCGAGATCAGCCTCAACACGCTGGCGAGCCTCGGCGCGAATACGACCCTGCTCGATACGCTACAAGTGCCGAACGAACTGGCGCTGTGGCGTTTGCTGAACGCGCCCGCTAGCGATCCGCGCTGGATTCCGGTCGGGTATGCTTATAACCCGATCTCCAACAGCATGATCTTCCAATGTGTGGATCGGGCGACCTATGTCCTGTATCGCGGCACGAACGAGATGTCCTTCAACGGCGGTTTATCCGACGCTGGCACGTATCCCGCCCGTCCGGCACAGGTATCGCACTGGCTCGGCGTGATCGGCGTACTATTGCTAGCTATCGGCGCGATCAGCCGTGATGCCAGCACCCGAACGGAAGCGTGAGCGATGCGCTCTCTCATCAATCGACAGACGGCGCTCAATCTCGTGATGCTGGTCGCTGGCATCGGCGCAATCGCCTACATCATCATCACGTCCCAGCTACAACCATCTGTGCCCCTGCGCGTCGATGACGGCTCTGCTGATCTACGCTTGAATCTGGCGCAGAACGACTACCTAGCGACGATCCCGCAGTTTGAGCGTGACGCGTGGGTCGGGCGTTTCGCTGGTCAGAGTCGCGCCGCTTATCCGGCGGCGGTGCGCGTGCCACGCCTGCAAATCGAGACGGGTATTCTAGGAGTCGGGATCGACGATCAGGGCTTGATCTGGTCGCCGCCACGCGATGCCGGACACTTCATGCAATCCGGTCGTCCCGGCGAGGGCGATAATATCGTGCTGGTGGGTCATAGTGGCACGGGGCTGGTCTTCTCGCCACTGGTCGATATTGTCAACGGCGATGCGATCATCCTGACGACGGCCGACGGGATGGCACACCGCTATCGCGTCGCCCAGCGCACGATTGTACCCGTGCGCTCAGCAAGCCCTGACGACCTCGCGCAGAACGTGGATTATGTGTTGCCGACCGTGCGCGAGACGCTGACGATCATCACCTGTTATCCGCGCGATGCCTACACGCATCGCTTGATCGTGCGCGCCTATCCCGCTCCTTAGATCATCGCCAACAATGCCGTGTGACACGTAACTACTCAGCCCTCACCCTCAATCTCTCTTGACCACCACGATGTGGTTAGGCGCGGGCGGTCAAACGCGCTTGTCTCCCCCTCTCCCAGCACTAGTGTTCGGGAAAAGGGGCTGGATGAGGGCTGAAGACA
>DAOTTV010000093.1:0-17547 GCA_034437755.1 Anaerolineae bacterium
GGGGGTCGGGGGCAACGCCCCTGAGTAGTTCCCCCTTTTTTCAAAAAGGCAACGCCACCACAAGCCATCGGCAATCGCCCTAGAGTCCGCGTTTGCCCCGTCATCAATACACACAGCGTAACAAGGTATGCAGGGCGACGTTCGCGCCGGCGACCACATCGCCCCAATCGGTATATTCTTTGGGATTATGGCTGATGCCCTGATACGACGGTAAGAAAATCATCGCTGAGGGCGTGGTGCGGCTCATAATCTGCGAGTCGTGTCCGGCATAGCTGACAATCGGCATGTGCGTGCGTTCTTGTTCGCGGCACACATCAACGATTGCCTGTGTCAGCTTCAAATCATGCTCGATGGCGGGACGACGGAAAATCGTGCGGACGTTGACGCTCAGCCGATACTCGCGCGCGCAATCATGCGCCAGCCGAATCAAGCGGCTCTCCAGCTCGGCGAGGGTCTGTTCGTGCGGGTGGCGCACTTCGATCCGCAACGAGGCCTGCGCCGGCACAACGCTGAACGTGCCGGGCGAGACGTGGACGTTACCACAATTGACAATGCCATCCGGATACGACTCGCGCACGAGTTTGTGCATCTGTGTAATAAAAATCGCCGCCCCCTGTAGCGCATCCTGTCGCATGTCCGATGCTGTGGTGGCGGCGTGTGTCGCTTGCCCATAAAAGTTGAAATGATAGGTCGATCGTCCGACAATGCCCGTCACGACCCCGATTTGCTTCTGCGCCCGTTCGAGCCGTTCACCCTGCTCGATGTGGACTTCCAGATAACCGGCGAGCGTCTCCGGGTCGCGCTGGGCGAGATGTATCTCGCTCGGTCGAATGCCAGCCCGAAATAAAGCCACCCGAAACGCGCCGTTATCCTCCTCGACGTTGCTCAGGTGCTTCTCGTCCAGATGACCGACAACCCCCAGACTACCGAAGAAGGAATGCCACGTCCCTTCTTGATCGGTGAAGTTGATGACTTCCAGATGTACCGGCAGGTCAATCGCCGCTTCTTTGATCGTGCGTAAAATCTCCAGCCCGATCAGCACGCCAGTCGCGCCATCGTAGTTGCCGCCATCGGTCACAGTATCCAGATGCGAGCCAATCAAAAACGTCTTCGCCAGCGGGTTCGAGCAGGCGTGGAAGCCGCTCAAATTGCCGACTTCATCATCGCGCACTATCATGCCAGCTTCTTCGATGCGGTTGGCAAACCAGGCGCGGGCTTCTAAATCTTCATTCGAGAGGGCGAGACGGCTGATACCGCCATTTTCGGTAACCCCAATTGACGCGAGTTCGTCGAAATCGTCCTTGAGGCGACTGCTGTTAATTGTGAGGGTCTTGTACGATATATCGGGCATCAAGCGCAAATCCTACCTTCGGCGTGTTCTGTGGACGCAGACTTGCTGGTCAATTATATCTATGGATTTCGTCATGGCAACAGCTCATTAAGCTCAGTTTAATCTCGCGCTCTGCGTCCTGCCGATCACTGCCCCACGTTCCACAATTGGCTATCATCAATCACGCTGATCTTTGCTACCCTAGATGCCAATCTGGATAAGGTATCAACGACAAGCACCCATGACACGACATTCGCTCTATTCGCTAGTTTTCATCGTAGTATTGTTGCTGGCGGTCGTATGGCGGGCGCGTCCTGTACAGGCACAGGGCACTGCCGGCGAGATTCTCAATCGCATCAATGCCTTACGCGCCACGCAAAACTTGCCACCCTATACCACGCACCCCGCCTTGACTGCCGCCGCGCAAAATCAAGCGACGTGGATGGCGCAAACGGGGTCAATCAGCCACGTACAGCCGGATGGCAGTCGCCCCCGCGATCGCGCACAACGGGCGGGCTATAGCTCGTCATGGGTGGGCGAGAATATCTACATGGGCTATCGCGCGAGCGTCGATAATGCGTGGACGTTCTGGATAAATTCACCGATCCATTACGCCGGTCTGGTCAACGCCAATTATAAACAAGTCGGCATCGCGAGCGCCACAGCCGGCGATAGCACCGCCTTCGTGATCGTCTTTGGCAATCCGGGCGGGCGCGTCTTACCGGATACCTTCAGCGAGCTAGCCCGTAATAATAACGCTGGTGGCGATAACGAAGCGCTCGATATCGCTGGCGCACCGCCTTTCGTCGTCGGCTGGGATAGCGTCGGCAACATCCAACATCAGATCCAAGCCGGTGATACGCTCGGCGATATTGCTATCATCTACGGTTATACATGGGACGACCTCCCCGCCATGCTCGAACTGAACGAAATGACGTGGGACGACGTGCGCGTGATGCCCGTCGGCGAGATTTTCCTCGTGCCGCCCAAAGCCGGAACTTATACGCCGACACCGCCGCAAGCCGATAGCACCGCCACCCCCGACGCCAGCGCGACCGCCGTCACGGAACAGGCCGGCGCGACGACCAACGAAGCCACGCCGACTGCTGGCTTGATCGCCCCGCAGACCTTCGACATCGCGCAACTCTCGCAAACGCCGACGCGCACGGCAACGCCGCAAGCGACGCGCACACCGCCAGCGCCGACGACTACCCCGCGCACGGCGGCGATGGTCGTGCGTCCGCTGGTCACCCCGACATCCGTCACCATTCAGGCTGAGCCGCCCGCACCCGCCACCGACGCGCTCAATCTGCCGCCGCTGTGGATTCTAAGCGTGATTTTCGTACAGGTGACGATTTTCGTCGGCGCGACTGCCGAGTTCATCCGTCGCCTATGGATGCGCTGATCTGTCACTCATGCGCGTGCAAGAACTATAAAAAAGCATTGAGGTTTCATTGTCGCGACAGCTCATGAGCCGTCATAGACGCTTGTTAACCCAAGCGGATTAAGACTTATCCCAAAACTTATCCCAAACGCTTGAAATCCAAGCATAGGTCTGTATAATGTGTGTCACATTGCCACGCATGCCGTCGGGGTCATTTTGTCGTCCCTCTTGACAAAAACCCACTTGATTCAGTATACTCCATAGACTACAAAACCTCTATTTTGATTCTGACCATATTAGTGAAGCGTCCATGGTCTCGATAACGTATCAGTGATTCACCCAGCCTGCTGTTGCGTCTACCCTGCCCACCCGAGTTTTCATGTAGTAGAGGAGCATCACCTTGCGAGGTCACTACAACGAAAAAAGTTATGCCAATATGTCATCGGTCAAGGAATTGCCATCGCTGATTGCGGTGCAGTTGCAATCCTTCGATTGGTTCATTGGCAACGGGTTGATCGAATTGTTCGATGAAATCAACCCGATCGAGAGCTTCAACGGCAATCTGAAGCTCTATTTACCCGGTAACAGTCCGGTTGCCTGCCAGATTGACGGATCAAATCCCGATCACATCGGCACCTTCAAAGAAATCGAAGCCGGCAACGGCTTGAAGATCAGCTTTGAAAGACCTAAATACAGCACGGACGAGTGCATCGAGCGCGATATGTCCTATGCCGCGCCGCTTTACGTGCAATTTGCGCTCATCAACCGCGAAGCCGGCGATGAGATGACCATTCACAAAATTTTCCTCGGCGATTTCCCGCTGATGACCGAAGAGGGGACGTTCATCATTAACGGGACGGAACGCGTGGTCGTCAGCCAGTTGATTCGCTCGCCGGGTGTTTACTTCGATGCTGAAGAAGACCGCACCACCGGTCGTAAGCTGTCCAACGCCAAGATGATCCCTGATCGCGGCGCGTGGATGGAGTTCGAGACGCGCAAAAACGATTACCTGACCATCAAATTCAACCGCAAGCGTACCGTGCCGGTCTCGATTTTGCTCCGCGCACTCGCCGCCGTTGATGATGGGATGCCGGCAGACCTCAGCCCGGTTCAAACGGGCGAGAGCGAAGAGATCATGGCGCTCTTTGAAGACATCGACGACAACGAGAGCCATCTCTTCATGCAGGCAACGCTTGACCAAGAACCTGTGTGGGACTTGAAGAAGAACCAGACTGTTGCCGAAGCCGCGCTGATCGAGTTCTATCGCAAGATGCGCCCCGGCGACCCGCCCACGCTCGACAACGCGCGCGACTACCTGCAAAGCCAGCTCTTTGACCAGCGTCGCTATGATCTGGAGCGCGTCGGGCGGTATAAGCTCAATCAACGCCTGCAACTGGATGGCACCATCCCGCGCACGCACCGCACGATCACCAAGCATGACATCGTGTATATTGTACGCCGCATGATCAACATCAATAACAACCGCCATAACCGCGACGACATCGACCATCTCGGCAATCGCCGCGTGAAAACCGTCGGCGAGCTGATCATGAACAAGTTGCGCGTCGGTCTGCGTCGGATGGAGCGCGTCGTCAAAGAGCGCATGTCCGTGCGCGAGAATGACAATCTGTCGCCCGTCTCGCTGATTAACATCCGTCCGATCGTGGCGGCAATCCGCGAGTTCTTCGGCTCGTCACAGCTCTCGCAATTCATGGAGCAGACCAACCCGCTCGCCGAGCTGACGCATAAGCGCACGCTCTCAGCACTCGGTCCCGGGGGTCTGCGACGTGAACGCGCTGGCTTTGAAGTGCGCGATGTCCACCACAGCCACTACGGACGCATCTGCCCGATTGAAACGCCGGAAGGCCCTAACATCGGTCTGATCGGTCGCTTGGCAACCTATGCCCGCGTCAATGAGTACGGCTTCATCGAGACACCCTATCGCCCCGTGATTAAGTTCCTCGCGCCGGATGATGAGCGCGTCATCGGACGCGCCGTGCGCGATGACATAGAAGATGCCGATGGCAAGGTGCTTCTGGAAGAAGACGAAATCGTCACCGAAGCCATCGCGCAGACGTTGCAAGATGCCGGTGTCGAAAAAGTGCCGATCCATCCCTTCGTCGCTGATGATATGGAATACCTCAACGCCGATGAAGAAGATCACTACATCATCGCACAGGCGAACTCGATGCTCAATCTTGATAACGAATTCGTCAGCGATCGCGTCTCGGCGCGTCACCGGCAGGGCTTCATCGTCTCGGCGACGCAGAAGTGCGATTATATGGACATCGCGCCGCGGCAAGTGGTTGGCATCAGCGCCGCGCTGATTCCTTTCCTCTCGCACGATGACGCAAACCGCGCCCTGATGGGGTCGAACATGCAACGGCAGGCTGTGCCCTTGCTCAAGCCGGATGTGCCGATCGTCAGCACTGGCATGGAAGATCAAGCCGCGCTCGATAGCGGGCAAGTCTTGACTGCCATCGATGCCGGCGAAGTCGTCAGCGTGCAGGGCGATCGCGTCATCATTCGCACCGACAACGGCGGCGAACAGCGTTATCAACTGCGTAAATACGACCGCAGTAACCAATCAACATCCATCGACCAGAAGCCGACGGTTCGTAAAGGGCAACGGGTTGAAAAAGGCGATGTTCTCGCCGATAGCTCCTCGACCTTCATGGGCAAGCTGGCACTCGGTCACGATATTCTGGCGGCGTTCATCTGCTGGGATGGCGGCAATTACGAGGATGCGCTGCTCATCAGCGAAGGCTTACTGCGTGAAGACAAGTTCACCAGCATCCACATCGAAAAGCACGAAGTGGAAGCCCGCGATACCAAGCTAGGCCCGGAAGAAATCACCTACGACATCCCCAACGTCGGCGAAGACGCGCTGAAAGACCTCGACGAATTCGGGATTGTGCGCGTCGGTGCCGAAGTCGGCCCGCATGATATTCTGGTCGGCAAGATCACGCCTAAGGGCGAAAAAGAACTCTCGCCAGAAGAAAAATTGCTCCGCGCAATCTTCGGCGAGCAAGCCCGCGAAGTGAAAGATAGCTCACTGCGCCTGCCACATGGTGACAGCGGTAAAGTGGTCGATGTCAAGACCTTCACCCGCGACGAACACCCCGACCTGCCCGCCGGTGTCGAGAAGATGGTGCGCGTGAGTATCGCGCAACGGCGCAAGCTGACCGTCGGCGATAAGATGGCGGGTCGTCACGGCAACAAGGGTGTGATCTCGCGCATGGTCTCGTTGGAAGATATGCCTTATCTGGAAGACGGTCGTCCGGTCGAGATTATCCTCAACCCGACGGGCGTGCCGGGGCGTATGAACATCGGTCAAGTGCTGGAATTGCATCTGGGCTGGGCGGCGGATCGTCTCGGCTTCCGCGCTGTGACACCCGTCTTCGACGGTGCCTCCGAACACGAAATTCAGGCGGATCTCGCACGCGCATGGTTGATCGACTACACCTGGCAAGACATCACCGAACGCGCCTGGGAATGGGTCGTTGAGTATTACGACGTGGGAGAGCTAGAGGACGACGACGAAGTGCGCCGTCTGTATATCCACTCGTGGTTGGCTGATAGCGGTCTGTACGATGTCGAAGAACTGGTGACCGAGAAGGTCTATGCGCGCCGCGCTGTGATGGCGGAATGGTTGCGCGAGCAGGGCTACGACCCCGATGCTCATCTGCTCTTTGAGCATGAGACCATGAGCGACATCACCCGCCGCTGGGAAATCGACGAGAACGCGATCCGCACGATTTATATCGAATGGATGAAAGCGCAACAACCCGACATCGACATCCCGCAAGACCTGACTACCAAAGAGTTGAACCGCATGGCAGAGCGCGTGATGTTCGAGACGGGTGAACCTGTCCCGCACCACGGCAAGCACGTCCTCTATGACGGGCGCACCGGCGAATCCTTCGACAACTCGGTGTCAGTCGGCTTCATGCACATTCTCAAGCTGGCACACCTTGTCGAGGATAAAGCCCACGCGCGCTCAACCGGCCCTTACAGCCTCGTCACGCAACAACCGCTGGGCGGTAAGGCGCAGTTCGGTGGGCAACGCTTCGGCGAGATGGAAGTCTGGGCGCTGGAAGCCTACGGCTCGGCGTATACCCTGCAAGAGATGCTCACCGTCAAATCCGACGACGTGCAAGGGCGCGTCAAGACTTACGAGAGTATCGTCAAGGGCGAGCCGATCGAGGAACCGGGCATCCCGACGAGTTTCCGCGTGTTGGTCAAAGAGTTGCAGAGCCTCGGCTTAGCGGTCGAAGCCATCACGCTCAATGGCGATGTTATTCGCTTCGGCAAAGAAGAAGAACAACAACGCCGCACCCAACCGGAAACGAGCTTGATGAACCTCGGTCAATCGCGCGGTGGCGACTAAACACGCCGCTGACGACAACCGATAACGCACAAACGGGCGACCCACGACGGGCCGCCCGTTTTGTCTGGCGCGGGTCAGCGCGGCGCGCCGATAACCTGCCACGACTGATTGCCGGGTGGGATCTGCACGACGACTCCGTTCGCACCACTGATGTAGAGCGTCTCGCGGTCGCGCCCCGCCGGTGCAGACTGGATGAAACCGTTCACGTCGATGCCCTCGGCTTGCCCCAGACCCAGACGCACGCGCACGTCGTTATCGGTGCGCCACACGTAGCCCAGTTCATCCACAGGTTGGATCCACTCCGGCGGTGCGTCCACCTCGCGCGCGGCATGGATGGCGGGATCATAGCGATTGCGAAAGCTCGTCCACGTCGGTTGTTGCCCATCGTTGAACAGCGCGTAGACCGTCTCCGTCTCCTCGATGTAAATCATGCGTCCGCGCTCCATCTGCTGGTCGATGATGCGCGTCTCGATCGGGGCAGTGCTGGCGCAGTCGCTCGGCGGCGGCGCGAAGAACCACTCCACCGGACACTGTAACGGAATCGTCAGCACGTCCTCGCTGTAGTTTGTGCCCTCGCCAATCGCCAGTTGAAAGCGCAACACGCCGCGATCACTGCGTGCGGTGTCGATCGGCAGGTTGCCATCGGGCCCCACGTTATACACTTCGGCGCGTGTGCCGTCCGGCTCAAGGCGATAGATCACCGCGCTGTTGACCCCGCGTGACGACCAGAACAGCGTCACCGTCGCGCCCGGTTCGACTGCGAGCGGGTCGCTGGTGAAGAACTCGATCCGCGGCGCATTCGAGTTGAAGATGCGCGTCGCCGTCGGGAAGTCCTGCGGTAGGGGCGTGCGCGTCGCGCCGAATAAGCCGGTCGGGGTCGGTTGCCCCGGTTGCAGCGGGCGGGCAGTCGCCCGTGTCGGGCTGGCGTTGCGCCCCGGCGTGCGCGTTGGCGATGGTGTGAAGGTCGCCGTTTCGGTCGGGGGATCAGTCGGGATGACCTGCATCACCGCCGGTTCACAGGCACTGAGGATAATCAGCGCCAGCAAACTCAGGTAAATAGATCGCGTTGTCGGGTGTATCATCGCTAATTTCAATCGAATAACTCCGCTACATCAATCTTGCGTCCGTTGAGAACACCGCTGTTGAACGTCTCGCCGGGCAGGAAGACCCCATGCCGCACGAAACGTTTGTTGAGCAACACATACACGTCTACAAACTCGACAATCGGGTTCACCAGCCAATATTCGTAGACGCGCTTGCCCTGATATAACTCGTATTTCTCGCTCCGATCAATCGCTTCCGTGCTGGGCGATACAATCTCAATCAGCCGGTCAGGCGCGCCATGCCACCCATCATCCATCAACCGACAGCGTGGACTCTGCGGCGCGACCCAGAATAAATCGGGCTTAACGCTCGTCTTCATATCGATGTGCAGCCCTGTCGGCGCGGCGCGCAAATTGCCCGTCTGCACCACGCGCTCTGAATACGCGATGACCTTCACCTGCGTTCGCTGATGCTTATCATGTTCAACGGCTGTCATAAAATTCCGGCTCTTTGGGATGTCGCGTGGTTTTTGTTGCAGGGGCTTTGCCCCCGCCCCCCCACAAGGAACTGTCGTTCCTTGATCTTGTTCATTTTGAACGCATAGCGTTCAAAAAGCAAAAGTTTTTGGCGTTCCCTTTTTGAAAAAAGGGAACAAAAAGAACTTGACCACGCAAAATACGAAAGACCCAAAATTCCTCAGTGCTATGCTCGACGACCGCGCATCGGCCTGATGGTCGTCTGCTCTAGATTATGATACACAGCCGACAGAAAATCAAAGTGCATCCTGTGTTTAACTATACCGGAGCAACCCCGCGATTTCACCCTACTCAGGCGCATGACTCTCTGCTAGCATTGACGGTCGGTTTATCGATTTGTTAGACCAACTATCACACATCGGGACGGGCGTGGGTGTTGTCGGCTGTTGTCGCCGATTGCTACGCCGGGACGAACGATGTGCGAGACCCTAAACACCATCAACCAAACAGGAGAACAGATTTTATGCCTTCATCCGTCAAGATGCGGAAGTTGCTGGAGACAGGCGTTCACTTTGGACACCGGACGAATCGCTGGAATCCCAAGATGGACGATTTTATCTTCGCGGCACGTAACGGAATTCATATCATTGATTTGCAACAGACACTTGCGAATCTCAACGAGTATTACGACATGGTGCGCGATGCCGTCGCCGATGGCGCGACAATTTTGTTCGTCGGCACCAAACGGCAAGCACAGGAGACGATCGAACACGAAGCGCGTCGCTGTAGCATGCCTTACGTCAGCACGCGCTGGTTGGGCGGCACGATGACCAACTGGAAGACCATCCGCGGTCGTATTGATAAGCTCAAAGAATTAGAGCAACGGCGCGATAGTGGCGATCTCGAAAAGCTGAACAAAAAAGAACAACTGATGATCGAGCGCCAGATTGAAAAACTGCGCCTGCGTCTGGATGGCTTGCGCGATATGAAACGCCTGCCCGATCTGCTGGTAGTGGTCGATACCGAACGCGAAGAGACCGCCGTCAAAGAAGCCAACATCCTCAAAATACCGGTGCTGGGGCTGGTCGATACCAATGGCGACCCCGACACGGTCGATTACATCATCCCCGGCAACGACGATGCGATGCGCGCCATCCGCTTGGTGATCGGCTCGGTCGCAGATGCCGTACTCGAAGGCAAAGCGATCCGTCAGGGCGATTTTGAAAACGAAGACGACCTCGAAGAAGAATTCGAGGAAACCTACGGTTACGATGATGATGCCAGCGATGAAGACTTACTGGGCGAAAGCACGTTGAAGAAGTTGCGCGGGAGCAAACTGGACTTCGACGAAGACGACGACGAGTAAGCGAGCAGAAAGGCGCATTGACTAACACTCATGCGCCTTTTTGTTAACAGCGTCTGCTCCGTGCGCGGGATACGCGGGCGGACGCACTTAACCTACACATTTGGTTTTTCTGTGCTAATCTCTTGATATAGACACAATATAGACACACAAAGGACAACAGACGCACATGGCAAAAGTAGACATCAAACTGGTGAAGCAAGTCCGCGAGATGACCGGCGCCGGCCCGCTGGATGCTAAAAATGCCCTGCAAGAACACGACGGTGATCTCGATAAAGCGGTCGAGTCGCTCGTACAAAAAGGACTTGCACAAGCCAATAAAAAACTCGGCAAAGACCGTGAAATGAGCGAAGGTCTGGTCGGCATTTATCATCACCATGATGGGCGCATAGGCGCAATGGTCGAAGTCAACTGCGAAACGGACTTCGTCGCCCGCAACGAAGCCTTCCAAAAATTTGCCAAGAATCTCGCGATGCACATCGCCACCATGAAGCCGATCGTCGTCAACCGCCAAGACCTCGACGAAGCCCTGGTCAGCGAACAGCGTGAACTGCTGATGGGCATGGATGACCTCGAAGGCAAGCCCGACGACATCAAGGCGAAAATCGTCAGCGGTCGTCTGGAAAAGTGGTACAAAGACGCGGTGCTGATGGAGCAGGACTTCTTCTTCGATGACGATAAGACCGTCGAAGAAGTGCTGAAAGAAACCGTCGCCGAACTGGGCGAGAAGATGCAAATTGCGCGTTTCGCACGCTTCGCCATCGGCGAAAGCACAGACGATGAAGGCGGCGATGACGAATAATCACACGCGATTTATAACCGAGTTGATGAAGCGCATCGCATGGCACTGACCGCATGTGAAGGGATTAGCATTTGCTAGTCCCTTTTTTGTTGCCTGCGACAAGCGTCTGCATATCCCGCTCCTAGCCGCGTGACTGGCGGTCGGGATGGGCGCATGTGGGCAACACTTGACCCAAATCAACAGAAGGAGAGAGCAACATGGCACATACCAACGGTAAACAAAACCCCAATAACCTGCCGTATCCGCGCATCTTGCTGAAGTTGAGCGGCGAAGCCCTCAAAGGCGCGGACGGTACCGCGATCGACATCGACAAAGCCGATTTCATCGCGCAGAAGATCAAGCGAATTTATGAACTGGGCGTGCAAGTGGCGATTGTCTGTGGCGCGGGCAATATCTGGCGCGGCAACATGGGCTTAGGGCGCGGCATGGATCGCACGACGGCTGACCACATGGGCATGATCGGCACTGTGATGAACGGACTCGCCCTGCGCGATGCGCTCGAACGCGCTGAGTTGCCCGCCCGCGTACAAACCGCGATCCACATGAACGAAGTCGCCGAGCCCTATATCCGCCTGCGGGCGATCCGCCATATGGAAAAAGGGCGCGTCGTCGTGCTGGCAGGCGGGCTGGGTAACCCGTACTTCACCACCGACTCGGCGGCGGCACTGCGCGCCAACGAGATCGATGCCGACATCATCATCAAGGCGACCAAAGTCGATGGCATCTACAGCGATGACCCGCACACCAACCCCGATGCCCAGCGCTTCACCGAGCTGACCTATCGCGATGTGCTACTCAAACGCCTCAACGTCATGGATATGACCGCCTTCACACTCTGTCAGGAAAATAATATGCCGATTATGGTCGTCAACTTCTGGGAAGGCGATGACCTGATCCGCGCAATCCAGGGCGAAACGCAGGTCGGCACCCTGATCGAATCCTGAACCGGACGCGGGCGCGGGACTACGAACAAGTTGTCATGAGAACGCGGCTCTTTAGGATGTCGCGTGGTTTTTATGGCAGGGGCTTTGCCCCCGCGCCCCCACAAAGGACTGTCGTTCCTTGACCTTGTTCATTTTCAACAGCTTATGGGTCTTAGAAAGCCCTAAATGGCTATAGCGACTCCGTTACACAACGGCGCACGATACCATCCCTTAGAACGTGAGTCAAAGAAATCACCCCCCGACAAGGCGCTCGCAGACCCGCGGGTGGGATTGGACAACCACATGCGCCTGATTATGTTATAATAGAGAGCGAAGCTGTTTGCTGAGGACTGATAGCGGCATGATGAGCGACCGCCCACCGATAATGGGCATTGCCTAACCAAAGGCATAGGTGATCTTGCTCATCCCTAACTCGTCTAACTTTAAGACTTGTGTTATCCTTTTAATGTAGGGTTGGGTAATGGTCTACAGACGATCGCAATATTCTAACGAAGTACTGATAGACCTTGTGCCATCCTGTAAGCAACATGCTGATATAATAAACATTATCACAAAATGCAGTAGAGACATCAACAAATCATCATGCACATGATTTGCTGGTAACGGAGGTGAAGAACCGTGCCAAACAAAATGGAACGCTTTACGCAGCGTGCGCGTCGTGTTTTGAGCCTAGCCCAAGAAGAAGCTGAACGGCTTCAGCACGGTCAGATTGGGACTGAGCATCTTTTGCTTGGCTTGATGCGCGAAGAAGGTGGTGTCGCCGGTCGTGTTCTGCGTGATCTGGGACTAGAACAACGGCGTGTGGAAGAGTTAGTCAATCGCTTGACCGACTCCGATAACCGCACTGAAATGAGCAATTTAGACTTGTCGCCGGGAACCAAGAAAGTCCTCGAATTAGCCGTCGATGAAGCCCGCCGCATGGGGCATCATTACATCGGCACCGAACATCTGCTTCTGGGGCTTGTGCGCCAGCAAGAAGGTGTGGCGATCGACGTTTTGCGTCGTCTCGGCGTAAGCCCTGAAGAAGTGCGCCGCCAAACGCGCCGTGTCTTGCAAGAGAGTCCGGTACAAAAACCGACCCAAACGCAAGAACGTCCGCAACGTCAACGGAGCGAGAAAACCCCGCTGGTTGACCAACTGGCGACGGATTTAACGACACTCGCGGCAGAAGGCAAGCTCGATCCCGTCGTCGGGCGCGAGACCGAGATCGAACGGGTGATTCAAGTCCTTAGCCGCCGCCGCAAGAACAACCCCGCCCTCATCGGCGAGCCAGGTGTCGGCAAGACCGCCATCGTCGAAGGCCTAGCCCAGCGCATCGTCAACGGCGATACCCCGCGCCAACTGCTGAACAAGCGCGTTCTGCAATTGGATGTCGGCTCGCTGGTCGCTGGCACGATGTATCGTGGTCAGTTCGAAGAACGCCTGAAGCGCGTCATCGAAGAGCTAAAATCCAGCGATACCATCCTGTTCATCGACGAAGTTCACATGCTCGTCGGGGCTGGTAGCGCCGGCAGTAGCGTTGATGCCGCTAATATTTTGAAGCCAGCATTAGCACGCGGCGAATTACAGACAATCGGCGCGACAACGCTCGACGAATATCGCAAACACATCGAGAGCGATCAAGCCCTTGAACGTCGCTTCCAACCGATTACGGTTGATGAACCGACGATCGAAGAAACCATCGAAATCTTGCAGGGCATCAAGAACCCCTACGAAGATCATCACAACGTCGAAATTACCGACGAAGCCATCGATGCCGCCGCGCAACTCTCCGCGCGCTACATCCCCGATCGCTTCCTGCCCGATAAAGCGATCGACTTGATCGACGAAGGCGCGGCCCGCCTGCGGATGTACAAATCGCCCGAAGCGGCACAAGTCCGCCGCGTACAAGAAGAAATCGACTTCCTCAATGGCGAAATTAGCCGCGCCGAAGATGATGGCTACCCCGAAGAAGAAGTCCAAGAACTGCGCGATCGCCTCGTTAACCTCGAAGCGAACCTCGCTACCTATAAAGCCAACTGGAACGAAGAAACCGGACAACCGCGCCTGATGAACGAAGACATCGCCGAAGTCGTCGGCATGTGGACGGGCATCCCCGTCACGCGCATTGCCAGCGAAGAGAGCGAGCGCTTGATGGGCATGGAAGACGCGCTCCATCGGCGTATTGTCGGGCAGGATGAAGCGATTGTCGCCATCAGTAAAGCGGTACGCCGCGCGCGCGCCGGCCTCAAAGACCCGCGCCGCCCGATCGGGACATTCATGTTCCTCGGCCCAACCGGTGTCGGCAAAACCGAACTGACCAAGTCCCTGGCAGAGTTCATGTTCGGTAGTGAAGAAGCGCTGGTACAACTGGATATGAGCGAATTCATGGAACGCCACAGCGTCGCCCGTCTGGTCGGTGCGCCTCCGGGATACGTCGGCTACGAAGATGCCGGCCAACTGACCGAAGCCGTGCGCCGTCGCCCGTATAGCATCGTGGTCTTCGATGAGATCGAAAAAGCACACCCCGAAGCCTTCAACATGCTCTTGCAGGTGATGGAAGAAGGCACGCTGACCGATGCCCGCGGTCGCTCGGTCGATTTCCGCAATACGGTGATCGTCATGACCAGCAACGTCGGTGCAGAGATGCTGAAGCGTCAGTCGCGTCTGGGCTTCTCGCATCCCGACTCAAAGAAGAAGCTGGACGAAGACTATACCGATATGTCCAAGAACGTGATGGATCAAGTCCGCAAGATGTTCCGGCCTGAGTTCCTGAACCGTGTCGATAACATCGTCATCTTCCGCTCGCTGAGCCAGGATGAAATCAAGCGCATTGTTGATCTGGAACTGGACAAAGTGCGCGCCCGCCTGATCGAACACGCGATCACGCTCGACGTGCAAGAAGATGCGCGCGTGTGGCTGGCGACCGAAGGCTACGACTCCGAATACGGGGCGCGTCCGCTTCGTCGCTTGATCCAGCAGACGATCGAAGACGAATTGTCCGAGGGCATCCTCTCCGGCAAGTTCTCGATCGCCAGCACCGTCACCGTCACCACCGACGAAGAAGAGAACAAGTTGGTGCTGGTCAGCGAAGGCGGCGAAGAAGTCGAAGTTGCTGAAAGCGAAGTCGAAATCTTCTAAGACAGACAACCCTATACAAGCACCTGAACGGGATAGTCACGTTGACTGTCCCGTTTTTGTTTGGGTATCTGCGCTGATTGCGCTCACACCGCGTCAATCACCGCCGCGATCTCCGCCAGCAGGGTATCTTCCCAGCCCAAGCGTCCCGCCACATAATCCACATCGGCATAATTCGGATCACGGTCAAGCAACATCTGCCAGTAGCGCGTCACCTCTGCCGGACGCGCCATGCGCGCATAGCCCACCGCCAACCCCGCCAGAATCCGATCGTTGATCGGCGCGGTTGCGTCCTCCTGCGCGATGATCGCGCGTTTCAAGTAGCCGATAGCGTTGGTCGTGTCGTCCATCAGCAGATACATCTCGCCCAGACTCGCCAGATAGGGCGGGTGATTGGGCCACAAGTCAACCGCTGTTTGATAATCGCGCAGGGCTTTGTCGGGCTTCCGGCGCTGGCGATAGGCATAAGCGCGCTTGTGCAAAGCGGCATGATTCTCCGGTTGCAACTTCAACACCTGCGTGAGATCA
Organism: Anaerolineae bacterium; assembly: GCA_034437755.1. Lineage (GTDB taxonomy): Bacteria > Chloroflexota > Anaerolineae > Aggregatilineales > Phototrophicaceae > JAUZRW01. The sequence goes on from DAOTTV010000093.1 coordinate 15,379, forward strand.
AGCCGCGCATGGCGATAATCACCCTGATCGGCATACGCGATCGCTCGCGCGTAGTAGCCCTGGGCACTGTCCGGTTGCAGGGCGATCGCCCGCCCGAAATCGTCAATTGCCTGTGCAAGCTCCCCCTTCTGATAATAGACCGCGCCGCGATTGTACCACGCTGTGATGTCGCGCAGGTCATAGTCAATCGCGGTGCTATAATCACGAATCGCTTCGTCTGGCAATTGCAATTGCGAGTAAGCACTGCCACGCGTCGAATAGACCTCCGGCGCACGATAATCATGGTCGATCGCGCGTGTACAATCGTCGATCGTCCCGCGATAATCGCCCATGTTATAGCGCAATGTCGAGCGGCTGTAATACAGCTTGCCCAGCATCTCCGCCTCAGCATGATCAAGCGCCCGCCCATAATCCGCAATCGCCGCGTCCAGCTGTCCCAGCGCGGCATACGTCGCCGCCCGTCGCGCATACGGCGTATCAGCAGACGCGGGCGCGATGTTGATGTACTCGGTGTAATCCGCCAATGCGCTGTGAATATCGCCATCTTGCAGGTAAGCGTTGCCACGCGTCAACAAAGCGTCGAGATTCTGCGCGTCCACCAGCAAGACCGCCGTCAAATCTTCGATCGCTAGATCAAAATCGCGCCGCATGTAATACGCCAACCCGCGCGAGAGATACAGCCGCTCGTCTTGCTTGTCGATTTCGATCGCTTCCGTCAAAGCGCGGATCGCCGCCCCATAATCGCGCTGTTCCATATACTTCTTGGCATCGGCTTTATAATCATCGAGTGTGGACATCGTCTCGTCGGCTCCTGTGTTATCGTATGCGGGATTGCCCTATACTACAAAAAATGCGCGCGCCCTTCTATTGTCGAGCGTCATGAGATGCGGGCGATGGTTGTTTGCACGCTTTCAGGCTATAATGACGACTAATCATAACGCTCTTATGTAGAACGTGTACAGCCGATCATAATCTGGAAATGAGGGTCTTTCGTATCTTGCGTGGTCAAACTCTTTTTGTCCCCTTTTTGAAAAAAGGGAACGCCAAAAACTTTTGGTTTATGGACAAGGTCAAGGAACGACAGTTCCTTGTAGGGAGGCGCGGGCAAAGCCCCTGCTATAAAAACCACGCGACATCCCAAAGAGCCGGAAATGATACTCACCGATGACTGACGTATCGCTATCGCTTGTCCGTCCGCACCGGCGCTATCGGGATAGCTTCATCAGCGCCGTGCGTGAATTTGAACGCCACGACCGCCGTCGCCCGATGTGGGATTATCACCACCTGCGCGAGAACTTCGACGAGTACATCAGCCTGCGCCGCGCTTATGCCGATGACCCGCCCGCAGGCTACGTCCCACAGACGGATTACTGGTTAATCGTCAATGATACGACTTTCGCCGGTCAAATCAGCATCCGGCATCATCTCAACGAGAGCTTGCGCTACTATGGCGGGCACATCGGCTATGAGATTCGCCCGTCGATGCGGCGACAGGGCTACGGCACGCGCCAACTCGCACTCGCCTTACCGCGTGCATGGGCGATCGGGCTGGCGCGAGTTCTCATTACCTGCGACGAAGATAACGCCGGATCGATCCGCATCATCGAGAGCAACGACGGCGAGTTATACGATATCGTCCAGCTCAAGCATCATCCGGTCGCTGTGCGCCGCTACTGGATCACACGTCCAGCATGAGGGACGCGGGTTAAATTACGGTGTTGATCCTGCCTGATGAGTTTCGCCCTTGCCGTGCCTGTGTTATACTCGTTGTCATGATTGAGAACGAAACAAAACCCAAACCAACATCATCATGGCGCGACCAACTCCACCAGTATCGTCTCGGCGGGGTGACAGGGGCAGTGCTACAGGCGCTAGAACCACTCGCGCCCTTGCTTGCACAACTCTTGTACGTCGTGCAACCGCTAGCGCGGGTAGTGGGCGGGCATCGGGCGGTTGGCGAGCTAGCCGACCAGCTCGAGACACCGCAGGGCATCGCGCAATTACGCGCCGACCTACGCGCCGGCGATGAGACGCACGAGCGCGATTAGCCGTGCCATGAGTGGCTGGTAGTACTCGACCAATTGAGTTTTTGGAGAAATACTTCAGGGCTTTACCCTGAAACCCACGAACTTTTAAAAAAGTTCGATCAAAATTTTAAGCGTGAAAAAT
>DAOTTV010000094.1:0-27715 GCA_034437755.1 Anaerolineae bacterium
ATCGACCAGATTCGCACCGGACATATCTAGCGATTCACGTGCTAATCTCAGCAGGGCATCGGTGTCATGGGCTTGCTCGCCATGAGCAATAGCGGCGCGCATCACGCCTTGCTCGCGGATGTGACGCACGAGCGCCCGTGTCGCAACTTCGGATAAGCCGATCACGCCCTGATCTTTAAGATAGGTATCAAGATCGCCACGATTGCGCCAGTTGCTCACGACTGGACTCAAGGAGCGCACAACGAAGCCCGATACCCATGACTTTGCCGACTCAACATCTTCGAGATTGATGCCGGTATTGCCGACATGTGGCACGGTCATCGTGATGATTTGCCGATAATACGAGGGATCGGTGAGGATTTCTTGATAGCCTGTCATCGACGTGTTGAAGACAATTTCGCCGGTCTGCACACCTTCAACCCCGAAGCCTTGCCCCTTAAATATCCGTCCATCTTCCAGAACGAGAACACCATGTCCCATTGATTGATCCTTTTTTCTATTTACCTGTTTGCAGTCATCATGGGCGAAGCACTTGCCCATAGCTCGGTTTCACAGTTTCAATAGCGCATCAGGTGCGATAGTCGGCATTAATGCTGACATAATCATGGCTTAAATCGCACGTCCAGACAATAGCGCGTTCGTCGCCGGCGCACAAGTCTAATGTCACGTAGATCGACGCTTCGCTGATGATCGCGCTCGCCCGTGTTTCGTCGTAGTCATGTTGCTGTCCATCGCGGAACAATACCACGCCGCTATCGTCAGCGCGTGTCTCACCACTGGCGAAGGTCAGCGTTGCGCGATCGGGATCAAAATCAACACCAGCACGCCCCGCCGCCGCCATAATGCGTCCCCAGTTGGCATCATTGCCGTAAAACGCCGTTTTGACCAGTGGCGATGCCGCGATCGTATGGGCAATGCGCTGTGCATCCTGCTCATCAGTCGCGCCGCACACATCAATCGTGATGAATTTGGTCACACCTTCACCATCGCGCACCACCGCCTGTGCTAGATACGTCGTCAGCGTATCCAGCGCAAGCTGGAACTGTGCGCGTTCGTCTGCACTTTCCAGCGTGATGGCACTCGCGCCGTTCGCTAGCATGACGACCATATCGTTCGTGCTGGTATCGCCATCAACCACAATGCGATTGTAGCTGATGCGTGCAGTTGTGCTGAGGGCTTGGTGTGCGAAAGCGGGTTGCAGATCAGCATCGGTGACGACCACACCGAGCATCGTCGCCATATTCGGCGCGATCATGCCCGCGCCCTTGGTGATGCCAGCAATCGTATACGCCCCACGCGCCGTTTGCACCGTGATCGATGCCAGCTTGGGATAGGTATCGGTCGTCATGATGCCGCGTGCAGTCGCCATCCAATCCTGCCCTAACTGCTGGTGCGCCATCTCAATACCGCGCTTGATGTTTGACATCGGCAATTGAGTACCGATCACACCCGTTGACATGACGTATACCTGCTGTGGCTCACAAGTGATTTTATCAGCTGTCCACTGTGCCATTGTACGGGCGTTCGTCATGCCCTGTGCGCCCGTGCCAGCATTGGCGTGCTTGGTATTGATGGCAACTGCGCGCATAGTCGCGCCGTGTGTCCGCAGATGTTCCATATTGACCAGCACCGGCGCGGCTTTGACGAGATTGCGCGTGAACACCGCCGCCGAGACGCAGGGACGATCGGAGACAATCAAGGAAAAATCGAGCGCGTCGTCTTTCTTCAAGCCGGCATGCACACCAGCTACCTGAAAGCCCGTCACGCCGTCGATGGTCGTGCGTAGATCAGTCATGGTATTGCCCCAAAATTGCTGTGAGCTGAGTGATGAGATGATCGACATCCGCGCGCGTGGCGATCAGGGGCGGCACGAAGCGGATCGTATCCGCGCCGGCATTGACCAACAGCAGACCATGCTCAAAACCGGCTTGCACAATCTCCGCGACATTCGCGCGTAATTGCATCCCGATCATCAAGCCTTCCCCGCGAATTTCTTCGATAAGCGGGCTGTTGATCTCAGCGAGACGCTCTTGCAAATACGTGCCAACGTCCGTCACATGCGCGAGAAACGCCGGTTGGCTGATGCGCGTGAAGACGTGATGCGCGACATGCGTCACAAAAGCGCCGCCGCCGAAGGTCGTCCCGTGATCGCCGGGCTTGATATAATCAGCAATCTGTTGCGTGACGAGAATCGCGCCGATAGGCAAGCCGTTCGCCAGCGGTTTGGCAATCGCCATGATGTCCGGCGTGACGTTGAAATGCTCGTGTGCCCACAGTTTACCCGTGCGCCCGACCCCGCATTGCACTTCATCGAAGATCAAAAGCGCATCATGTGCGTCGCATAGATCGCGCAAGCCCTGCAAGAACACGTCATCCGCGACGTGGATACCGCCCTCGCCCTGTATCGGTTCAACGATGACCGCCGCCGTATTCGCGCCGATCAAGGTTTTCGCGCCGTCGAGATCGTTGAATGTCCCGACTTTGACATTGCCGATCAGCGGATGAAAGGGCTTCTGATATTTGTCCTTAGGCGTGACTGCCAGCGATCCCATTGTGCGCCCGTGGAAGCCGCGCGAGAAGGTGACAATTTCGGTCTTATCCGTGTGATCATTGCTATATGCCACACGCCGTGCGAACTTCATCGCGCCTTCGTTGGCTTCTGTGCCACTATTGCAGAAGAACACGCGATCCGCAAAAGACTGCTCGACTAATGCCTGCGCGAGTGCGGCGTGTGGTTGTGTATGATAGAGATTGCTGGTGTGCAGGATACCCGTCTGGGCTTGGGCTTGCATTGCCTGCGCTACACCAGCATCGTTATACCCCAGCGCATTGACCGCAATCCCCGCGACCCAATCACGATAGGCGTTGCCAGCATCATCGTAGAGTATCATGCCATCCCCGCGCACGAGGACGAAATCCGGTCGGTTATACGTCTGTAAAACGTAGTTTTGCTCTTGCTGGATGGTCTGACTTTTAACTTGCATCGCTGTGTATCCTCTCAATTCTTATGAACATACGGATTAGGGAATAGTTCGCGCACGAGTGAGCGTCACGGAACGAAGCGCGTCCCACCGCCCCGACTGAGGCCATCTAAATCGGTGATGGTCACGCTAGGGATACCCGCGTCGAGTATCTGGAGCGCGGTATTGACCTTGGGAATCATGCCGCCGTAGATCGTACCGTCGGCGATTAAAGTCTGTACGCGGGCGGGTGTCAGCGTGGGTTGATACGCGCCCGCGACAAGCACACCGGCGACATTCGAGACGAAAATCACCTGCTCTGCTTCGATCGCGCTGGCGACTGCGCCCGTCACGGGGTCGGCATTGAGGTTGTACATGCGCTCATGGTCGGCACTCACGGGTGATAGCACCGGCGTGAGCCCAGCGGCTAGCATCTCGCGCAGGATGTCGCCGCGCACGCGCACGACATCGCCGGTGTATTGCATATCAACCGTGGGATGTGCTTGCTGTTGCGCCTCGATAATGCCGCGATCGACCCCGCTGATGCCAATCGCGTCGATGCCGGCGGTCGTCAGGTGATGCACGAGACGCTTGTTGACCAAGCCCGCCATGACCATCACCACGATTGCCAGCGACTCCCGATCGGTGACGCGCAAGCCATCGACATACACCGGCGCAATGCCGAGCTTTTGCTGATAGTAGGTGATCTCTTTGCCGCCACCGTTGATGATGATCGCCGGTTGCCGCAAATGCTGGATCGCCTGTGCGAAAGCTGTCAGGTAGGCGGGATCATCGAGATGATGCCCGCTGATCTTAATCACTATCGGTTTCATCGTATCGCTGTAGTCTCCGGTAAGTCATACATCAGGTTGAAGCATTGCACGGCTTGTGCCGCCGCGCCCTTACGCAAATTGTCGATCACGCTGGTGATGTGCAGGTAACGCTCGGAGATGGGCGTGATGCTGATCGTACAGTGATTTTGATGTTGCACATGCTTGAAGCTCGCTTGCTCGCCCAGCGGCAAAAGATCGACCAGTGGTTCATCATCGTAGAGATTGGTATACAGGCTATGCACGCGATCGCTGGTGATGCTGTAGTTCAACGTGAGGTACAAACTCGCCATCAAGCCCACATCAACCGGCACCAGATGCGGCGTAAAAATCAGCGGTTCGGTAATCGGCGAGAGTTTGCGTATCTCTTTTTCGATCTCGCCGACATGCCGATGAACGTGCCCGGCTTTATAAGGTGTGATATTGCCATACGCCTCGACAAAGTGCGCCTTAGGGCTAGGGTTACGTCCCGCGCCTGATATGCCAGATTTCGCATCGACAATGATCGGTGCTTCCAGCGATAGCCCGTTGACGCTCAACAGGGGATACAAGCCCAGCAGAGTCGCCGTCGGGTAACAACCGGGCACGGCGACGATATCCGCACCGACAACGTGATCCCGATGTAATTCAGGCAAGCCATAAGGAACGGGGAGCAAATCAGGCTGAGGATGCGCGACATCGTACCACGTTTGATAGGCCTCAGCAGTATCGAAGCGCAAATCCGCCGAGAGATCGATCACGCGCTTGCCCGCATCGCGTGCTGTTCTGGCATAGTCCGCCGAAGCCCTATGAGGCAAGGCTAAGAACACCACATCCACAGCCGACAGGGGTGCATCAGCGGCATCGACATATCGCAAATCGGTGTGCGCTAACAGCTCGCCAGCATAGGTGCTAGATGTCGCAAAGATCATCTGTACCTGTGGGTGCCGGCTGAGAATCTGCACCAGCGTCTGCCCGGCATAGCCTGCTGCGCCGTAAATCCCCACCTTAATCGTAGCTGTCATGTTTCGTCTTTATCTCCTTCGTAAATTAAAAAACCCCGACCTCAGCCACAAATTTGTGAGGTCAGGGTTTTGCATATCATCATTGCAATACCGAATGATTAGCCCGCGCAAACCTCTATGGTGCCGGGACGACGACGATTCCTAATGCTGATGGCAATTACATTCGGCATGATTCAGTCCAGTTCTGTCTTTAAAGTCGTGCAAAGTGTAAGCAATAACCCATTCTACGTCAACATATGAGAAAAAGTTTAGGCATTTTTACAGATTCATTGTGCAGAGTACCCAATTTCACGATATACTATTTGTACACATATAGGTTTTAACGAGTCAAGTCAAGGTAGTTTGCTAATGCTAACATAACAGGCATCAACACATATGTATAACATTTCAATCCTTTTTTGAACGTGCAGAGTGCAAAATGCACAGGTCAAGGGATGTCATTCCCTTGTAATCGCGCTATCAATCCTTCGCAAAAACTTGACAAATTATCAAAACCACGTTACTTTGTTTGTCTGCATCCCATTTTAGGTGTTCAAAAAATACCCCTTTAGTTATTGCAATCTGTTATTCTGTGTTAAAGTAAAACATGGGTATCATGTTTACAATAGGATCAATCAGCGTAATTGAAATGATTAGAATTTTTTACATTTGACCCATAATTACGGTATTATAATGGTCACAGTGTATAATATTTTGAGTGAGTTAGTGGGTCACATTAACGATTGACACCTCCCACAACACAAAAACTGTTCTTACAACGTTGCCCTTATTAAGCGACATGTGCCGTTTATTAATCAGGTGCTACAAGTTATCGAACGTCAATACACCTTGTGATGATGAGCGATCGAGGTGTTTGTTATCTGTAACATAGGTATGGTGTAAAACGTATGGTACAAACAACAGTACAAAAGGATGAGCTTCGCGCCCAGTTAATCAACAAGGCGCACAAGCAAGGATACATCACATATGATGACATCCTGACAGCAATGCCCGATATTGAAAAAGATGTCGCCTTGCTCGATGAAATCATGGATGAATTGTTGGAAGCGGGGGTCGATGTCGTGCAAAGTGGCAGTAAGGCCGCAAATAACGACATGCGCGACGATGACGACGAAGCAGATATTGGCTTCCTCGAAGACGATGATGATGATGATGATGACGAACTGGACTTAGACGAGGCAGACGAGAGCGACGAAGGCGAAGGGGAAGACATCTTCGCGGCGACGCGCCAAACACTCGATAAGCTCGACGAAATCACCAAGGATGCCGGTTATCAACAGGCATTGGATACGGATGATGTGGTCGGCTTATATCTGAAAGAAGCCGGACGTGTGCCCCTGCTGACTGCCGACGAAGAAGTGGCACTGGCAAAACGCATGGAAGCCGCCGAATGGGCACGCGAAAAGATCAAAGCCACCGACGAAGGCGAAGCAGAATTGCTATGGTCGGAAGAACAATCCCTGCGCGAGGTCGTGCAAGATGGCGAACGCGCACAGGAACACCTGATTCGGGCGAACGCACGACTAGTCATCAGCGTCGCCAAAAAATATATCGGGCGCGGCGTGCCGTTCCTCGATCTGATTCAGGAAGGCAACATCGGTCTGATCCGTGCGACGAATAAGTTCGAATATCAACGCGGGCACAAGTTCAGCACTTACGCCACATGGTGGATTCGACAGGCTGTCAGCCGCGCCGTTGCCGACCAAGGTCGCACGATTCGTGTTCCCGTCCACATGGGCGATCAACTGAACCGGATGCGGCGCGTGCAGTTGCGTCTCTTGCAAGAGTTAGGGCGCGATCCTAAAATCGAAGAGCTAGCAGAAGGCATGGAAACCACGCCCGAAAAGGTCGAAAACTTGCTGGAAATCTCGCGTCGTCCCGTCAGCCTTGAAACACCGATCGACGATGAAGGCGACTCGACCTTCGGCGATTTTGTCGAAGATAGCAACAGTCCAGCACCGTCTGACGAAGTGACCGGTCATCTGTTGCAAGAACAGCTCCAGCAGGCACTCGACAAATTGCCCCCGCGTGAAGCACAGATTCTGCGTTTGCGTTATGGGCTAGCAGATGGGCGCGTGTATACGCTGGAAGAAGTTGGTCAAACCATCGGCGTGACCCGTGAGCGCGTGCGCCAGCTCGAAGCCCAGGCCTTGAATCGCCTGCGCCAGTCCAGCGCACACGTCATCCTGCGCGATTACCTGTTCGAGGGATAAGCTCTTGTCTGCCAGCAACCGTTCCAAAGGTAGCAAAGGGCCTCTCATCTGGCCGCTAGCATTAGCGGTGGTGGGGGGCTTGTTGCTCTTGAGCAATTTTCTACTCTTGGGCGATTTTGATCTGCTGAATTTGTCGCCGCTGTTGCTGGTGATATTGGGCGCGGTGATCTTGCTTCGGGGCGACCTGCGCCCGGCAGAGGACGCGCGCACCTTCGGCATCACGCGCGGCAGTCTAGAAGCAGCGACACTGGAAATCAACGCCAGCGATATCGACGTGAATATCAGCCCCCTCCCACAGGCGAACAGCGAACGCTTGATCGAAGGTCAATACGCGCATCAATCGCGCCCGTCGCTGGATGTATCATCCGACACACACGCGCATCTACTGATGACGCGCAGTCAAACGCCATGGTTGACATTCGCCGATTGGGACGTTGCGCTCTCGCGGGAATTGCCGTGGCAGGTACTCGTCAGTTCAGCAATCGGGCAAGTGACGGCTGACCTGAGCGACGTTATCGTGCAGAATGCGCTCATTAGCGCGGGCTTTGCTGATATTCACGTCTCCGCCCCCTATGAAGCCTTCGAGGCAATTTATCTGCACTCGGTGCTGGGCAGTGTGACGGTCGTCGCACCGCCGCGGGGGCGTGTGCGCGTCACGATTGAGGGCGGGCGCTTCTTCGGCGTCCACGTCGATACTAGCCGCTACCAGATGATCGAAGATGATGTTTACATCACACGCGCGGCGGACGCAGATGCCCCTCTCGTCGATATCATCGTCAACGGCACGTTCGGCGATACATATCTCACCTAACTGATTAATACAACGAAATCATTCTATGTCATCACTGAATTTTGTCATCCGCGATGCAGTGGCAGAAGACATCGCCCCCTGCATGGCACTCGATCATACTTATGAAACAGATTACGTCTGGCAGATGAGCATCACGCCGGAGAGCAATGCGCGGCAAATTCGCTTTAGCAAGGAGCGTCTCCCGCGTGCGATTGAAATTGAATACAACGTCACCGAAGCACAATTGCACGCCGCACTCGCCGACGATGTGTGCTTCGTGGTGGTAGTCGGCAAAGACGACCGCGGCACGATGCTGGGTTATCTAGTGATGCGCGTTGACCCGACGCATCATCTCGGCATGGTGCAAGCCTTAGTGGTTGCGCGTCCCTTGCGCCGTCATAAAATCGGCAAGCGCCTCTTGACCATCGCCCGCCGCTGGGCTAAGGAACACGACGCAAGGCATATCATGGTAGAAACACAAACAAAGAATTATCCTGCCATTGAGTTTTGTCAGCAAAATGGTTTAAGCTTTTGTGGATACAACGATCAGTATTTTCGTAATCATGATATTGCGCTGTTTTTTGGTCAATCATTACGCTAAAGGGGGGTTATTTTAGCGATGAGCGCATTCATTGCGACGTTCCTACAGCTTGTTAACGAAATCCTCGCGGCGGGGATCGTCATCATAGCCACATCTCTCCTGTTATATAATCTATCACGCAACATGCAGAATCGGGTGGCGCGGTCGTCGGGTGCTATCCTGGCGACGGTGACGCTAGCCTATGTTGCAGATGTGTTCGTATCACTCGGGCCTACGCCGAATACGGCCGTCATCGCCGGTCGCATCCAGTGGATTGGGCTAGCATTCATGCCGGCGACCCTCTTTCATCTGTCCGATGCCCTGCTAGCGACTACGGGCTTGCCTTCGCGCGGGCGGCGGCGGGCGGTCGTGCGTATTCTCTACAGCCTGAGCATCGTGTTCTCGGTCGCGGCGGTCTTCACTAATACGCTCGCAATCCCGACCTACACGCCGATCGGCGTACAAATGCAAGCTCAGCCTGTCTTCTGGATTTATTTCGCCTATTACGTCACAGCGATCGTCGTCACGTTCATCTTCGTCAATCGGGCACGGCGACGATGCCTGACCGACAGCACCGAGCGCCGTATGGCTTATTTACAGGTCGCGATCCTGACACCGGCCGTCGGCATCTTCCCGTATTCGGTCTTTTTACCCGCCGTCGATGAGCTATCGCTGTTCGTGCAGGTACTGGTGAACATCGCCAACATCGTCGTGATTATTATGCTCATCTTTCTCTCGTATCCGCTCTCCTTCTTCGGGTCTGATGTGCCGGATCGCGTCGTCAAAGTCGGGTTGATGAAGTTTCTGTTACGCGGGCCGGGGACGGGCATTCTCGCGCTAGTCGTGATCGTTGGCACACGCCGCGCAACCGATATTTTAAGCTTGCCGGGCGAAGATTTCATGCCGTTCGCTGTGGTAGCGGCGGTCATGCTCTGGCAGTGGATGATCGTGCTCGGTTTACCCTATTTAGAACGTTGGTTGGTCTATGCCAATGAAGATGCCGAGCAACTGAGCAAGGTCGACCAGCTGAGCGAACGCATGTTAACGCACAACGACCTGACACAGGTCATCGAAGCCACACTAGAAGCTATCTGCGATTATCTGCGAACCGAAGTCGCATTCGTGGCGACGCTCAACAGTGACGCGATCGAAGTCATCACGATCAATGAGGATAAAAGCGACGGGCAACTGGAGACCTTGATTGCCGATACACAAGCGACCCTGCGCGCAATCGCCGAGGAAGCCGATCGCGTTGCCGATCGCTCGGCATTTCAAACGTGGGAAGATTACCAGATTGTCCCGTTATACAGCCGGCGCACGAACGGCGATACCCCGCACATCATCGGCATAATGGGCATTTACATGCAACTGAACCCGCTTGCTATGCTGGATGCAGAAGATCACGATTTGCTGTATGCCTTCGTGCGGCGTGCCGAGCAAACGCTGGATGATATGGTACTACAGACGGAAATCTTCGCGGCATTGGAGGGCTTGCTCCCGCAATTCAACACAACACGCCGCCGTGCCGAAGAAGTCGAATATAAGGCGGGACGTACAAAACCACAAAACCTGAACTTACCCAATAACGAGGAGCTTTACGAGCAGGTGCGCGCCGCACTCAAACATTATTGGGGCGGGCCGGGGATGTCGCGCAGTCGCTTGATTGATCTGCATGTGGTACAAGACACGCTCGAAGAGACTGATACGCCGGTCAATGCCTTGCGGAGTGTGTTGCAAGAAGCTCTAGAAAAATTGAAACCGGAGAACGCCGCCGAACGCACGATGACCGCAGCCGAATGGACGATGTACAACATCATCGACCTGCGCTTCATCGAAGGGCGCAAAGTGCGCGAGGTGGCACGCCGCATGAGCATCAGCGAGGCAGATTTGTACCGTAAACAGCGCGCCGCTATTCAAGCGGTTGCCGATTCCTTGCTGGATATGGAGCGCGAGACTGCTCAGCGATGAGACCCGTCCTGACCCTTTAAAACAGCACAATTTGACAGCAAACTGACAAACGTCTATAATCTACCAGTTAAGGAACATTTTATTGTAAGCTCTATATCATGGGGGGAACATGATGGAGACAGAATTCAAACGGGATGAAACCCGTCCGCAACCAACCCAGCCCGATGAAGGGTATTGGGACGCGTTGCTCACTGAGGGCGAATTCGCCCAATCGGTCGAGCCGGACGCGACAGAAACAATCGCTACATCGCACGCTCATCAGCACCATATCCCCCACGAGATTACTTCTGATCCCTATAGCCTGCAAGAACGGGATGACGATTGGGACGAAATCGCGGCAATTATGGATAACGATCGTGTGCTGACACTCAAGGTTGTCGGCTACAATCGGGGCGGCTTGCTAGTCGAGTGGAAGAGTTTGCGCGGTTTCGTGCCCGCGAGCCAACTCGTGAGCTTTCCCGGCGGTCATGGACGACGCGAAGCGCTGGTCGATCGTGTCGGTTACGTGCTGGACTTGCGCGTGATCGAACTCGATCCTGAGAAAAATCGTCTGATCTTATCCGAACGTGCGGCACAGGTCAAAGCTGGCACACGCGAGCAGATATTAGCTGATCTCGCGCCGGGCGATACCGTGCGCGGACGTGTGACCAACCTCTGCGATTTCGGCGCGTTTATCGATCTCGGCGGCGTTGAAGGCTTGATCCACATCAGTGAATTAAGCTGGGGACGCGTCGGGCATCCGGCAGATATGCTCGCGCGCGATGAACAGGTTGAAGTCTACGTGCTGGATGTTACGCCGGAAGAAGCGCGCGTCGCGCTGAGCCTCAAGCGTCTACATCCCGACCCATGGGCAACCGTCGAAGAACGCTACACCGTTGGCGAAGTGATCGAGGGCAAGATCACCAACGTCGTCGATTTCGGCGCGTTCGCCTGTGTCGAAGACGGGCTAGAGGGCTTGATCCACTTCTCAGAACTAGCCGAAGGTCACTTCTTGCACCCGCGTAACGTCGTCGAAGAAGGCGATATTGTGCAGGCGCGCATCCTCAGCATTGACGGCAAAGCCCGTCGGCTCGGGTTGAGTTTGCGCCTGTTATAAGCCTCGCTCGCATCTGAGAAGCCGACAAAAGCCAGAGTCATTTCTGGCTTTTTTTGTTGCTCTGCCTGTCAGGGCTATGCGATAATCAGTATAATCAACATCCTGAATTTGAACACTTGAGCAAGGTTGAGGCACTGTGGCAGACCAAGCGACAGAACGCGACCCCTTACCTGATTTGAATAACGCAGACGAGACACAAAATACGGCGGATGCCCCCGATGCAGACCCGGCGACACCGGCAACGATCGCCGCGGACACCGATGACGATTTACCGCATCTCTCCGGTGCGATCGAACCAACATTCTGGGATGACCTGCGCGATAGCTTGCCCCCATGGCTCGATGAGATTGTCGGCATCACGCTTCTGCTATTCGGCTTGTTGTCCTTCCTCGCCCTGTTTAACCCGTCCGGCGCGGTCGCCGCTATGGCATGGTCAGATATTCTGCGCGAGTTATTCGGCGTGGGGAGCTTTCTGGTAGCGGCGGGCTTGTTCATCTTCGGCGTGATCATCTGGTTACCGAAGATCGGCATCAAGATCGACTTTTCACCCCTGCGTATTTTAGCGATCGAAGGCGCGTTCTTGTGCATCATAGCGCTGTTACATCTGTATCCCAATGAAGACGAATTACGCGCCCTCGCTCGTCTCGGTCAGGGGGGCGGGGTCATCGGTTGGGGGCTGACGGCTTTCCCGCAGTGGTTGCTAGGGCGCACAGCGACGATTGCCCTCTATGTGGTCGGCTGTGTGCTGAGCGTGATTATCGTGATCGGTGTCCAGCGCAAGCAAATCATCGATTGGTTCGTGCGTACCGGCGAGCGCTTGCTGATCTACAGCGAAACCCTCTCCGGCGCGGCAGAGCGCGTGACCATCCCGCAAGCCCCGCCCCCACCTGATAAGATCATCGAGATTTCGATGCGGCGCGTGCCGGTCATGCGGATCGTGCCTGATTTGAAGAACCTGCCACCATCGGTGCGGGCGCGCATCGCCGCCGACGAGAAAAAAGAGGACATCGACCTCAGCGATCATCCGCTGTTCCAAGCGAAAGAAGAACTCAAGGTCGATCTGAATTTGATCGGCGAACTGACGGACAAGACGACCGAAGACGGGCAACCGATCGTGCGTCGTCCGGACGGGCGCGAGAAGCGTTATTTCGGCGTGAGCAAGATGAAAGAGCAGAAGAAGGTCGCCAAGCGCAAAGCCTACCTGCCCGACATCAACATTCTCAATGAAGAAGAGATGGTCTTACCCGATGAAGAAGAGATCAATCACAAAGTCGTCTTGATCGAAAATACCCTGCTGGAGTTCGATGTCGATATTGATATTGTCGATATTCAAGTTGGGCCGACGGTCACACGCTATGCTGTGCGCCCCTATCGCACCAACCCCGACGGCACGACCGAGCGCACCCGACTGGGCAAGATTGCCTCGTATCATACCGATCTCTCGCTCGCGCTCTCAGCCAAACGCCTGCGCCTTGAGATTCCCGTGCCGGGCACAACTTATATGGGCATCGAAGTGCCCAACGCCCAACCCAGCACCGTTACCCTGCGCTCTGTGATGGAGAGCAAAGCCTATTACGACAAGACCCGCGAGAGCAAATCGCCCCTGCTGGTTCCGCTAGGACGCGATGTTTCCGGACAACCAATGTCGATTGACCTAGGCAAGATGCCGCACACCTTGATCGCGGGGACGACTGGATCGGGCAAATCGGTGATGATCGCTAGCGTTGCCGCCTCGCTCTTGCTGAACAACCACCCCGATCATGTGAAACTGGTGATGCTTGATCCTAAAATGGTCGAGTTGAGTCGCTTCAACGGCGTGCCGCATCTCGTCGGGCCGGTCGAGACCGATACCGAGCGCATTATCGGCGTGCTGAAGTGGTGTACCCGCGAGATGGATCGACGCTACAAAGTGCTTGAAGAACACGCCGTACGCAATATCGAAGGCTACAACGAGCAGTACGGATCGCGCCGACGCGGCAAAGATTACATGCCGCATATGGTGATTATGATCGACGAAATCGGCGACCTGATGATGAGCCAGCCCGAAGAAACGGAACGGGCGATCACGCGCCTCGCTCAGATGGCGCGGGCAGTCGGGATGCATCTGGTGATCGCCACCCAGCGCCCCTCCGTGGATGTCATCACCGGCTTGATTAAGGCGAATTTTCCGGCGCGGATTGCCTTCTCGGTCGCGTCAGGGGTCGACTCGCGAGTGGTGCTGGATAAAGTCGGTGCCGAGCAATTGATGGGGCGCGGTGACATGCTCTATCTCGCGCCGGATGCTGGTGCGCCGGTGCGCGTGCAGGGGTGCTTCATCAGCGATGACGAAGTGCGGCAGATCGTGGAACACTGGACAGACTGGTATCAGGACGAAGTAATCGCTGGTAAGCGCAAGAAAATCATCTCCGGCCCGTGGCAACGCGGCTTGACGCGCCGCCAACTGCTAGCAGAAACTGACCCTATGCTCGAAGAAGCGATCGAATACGTGGTCGATTCGCAAGAAGCCTCGGCATCGCTGATCCAGCGCCAACTCAATCTAGGGTATCCGCGTGCGGCGCGTATCCTCGATATGCTGGAAGAACTGGGCGTCGTCGGTGAACCGGTCGGTGGTGGACGTGCGCGCAAGGTCTTGATTGCACGCGGCGAAGATCCCTTCAAGCGCATTATCGACAAGCGGATTGCCGAGCAGAAGAAAGAGATGCGCGAAGAAGAATAAGGGGGCGATCAACGCACACCGACACGATCACAGAGATCAAAAATCGGGCATTGCGCGCAATCCGGCGCAACTGGGTAACAGCGCGTCTTGCCAAAGTAGACCATGATCGGATTCCACTCGCCCCATGATGCACGCGGGACAATATCCATCAGTTGGCGGCTGACCTTCTGCGGGTCGGTCGTCGTCGGCGTGACAAAGCCGATGCGCTTGCCAATGCGCGCCACATGCACATCGACGCAAATCTCCGGCGCGATGCGATACGCCACCCACAGCGTGAGCAAGCCCACTTTCCAGCCAACGCCGGGATATTGCGTGATCTCATCCAGCGTGCGCGGCACGATACCGCCATCATCAACCAATTTTTGTGATAAATCGATCACGTATTGCGCTTTGTTCTCAGGATAGGTGACATTATTGCGCGTCAGTAGCGCTAGGATTTGCTCATATGGCAGGCGCGCCATCGCCGCCGGTGTATCCGCATGTGTGAACAACTCACGGACAGCGGCGCGGGTATCTTCGGTCTTGGTGCGCGGGCTGAGCATCGCGGCGAGTAAAGCACTGTAGGGATCGACCTTGAAGCGCTGTAGGTCATGTTCTTCCCAGTGCATATCTGCCGCCTGCTTCAAGCGGGTGAGGATAGCACGGGCGCGGTCGGTCTCTTCGTGTGGGAATAAGGGAAGCATAGCCACCTCACTCGCGCGGGAGCATCATGTAGATGGCAAGCCCCATCAGCACCAAGCCGACAAGCCGTTGCCATGTGATCGGGATCACTTGTGCGCCGAACAAACCGAAGCTGTCGATAATCATCGCGATGAAGAGTTGCCCCATAATCATCGTCATCTGCCCAGCGGCGAGACCGAGACGCGGGAATGCAACTGCAACACTCGGCAGGACGATCATCCCCAAAAAACCGGCAATCAGGAATATCGTCACGAGCGATAGCGTCATCTGCGGGGCGGGCATCTGCTCACCACGGGTAGCGATCACAGCGAGCATGATGCCGCCGACGATCGCCCCGCCCAAATGCACAGCAAACGCCGTGCGAAACGCGCCAAGCGTCGCCCCGCTATTGCTGACGACAGAAGATTGTAGCGAGATTGCCATCCCACCCGTGAAGGCGATGAGTAAAACGGTATAGAGCGGCGATGAGAGCGACATATATGATTTCATCCTAAACGTGGATTCCTAAGTCATTAGAACATGGTCAGTTGTTGTGGGGGGTCATGGCGTTCGATAAGTGATGGATGATCGTGCTTGGGCGTATTCACCGCCTTCGATACAGGATGAATATCCATCGCATCATCCGGATAAGGCGATAACAAAACTTGCTTGAGTTCATCCCTTGCGCTGGCATCATCTAACCACATCGCATAGGCGGTACGTGGCAGGATAATCGCCATGCGATGATGATACGCCTTGACTTTCGTGTTCGGCTCGCCGGTGAGGATGGTGCAGGTCTGGATCGTATCGCCATGTGGACTGTGCCACACCTCCCATAAGCCAGCGAAGGCGAACACATCTTGATCGCGCAGGTGGATGTAATGCGGTTGTTTGCCGCCCTCGGTGGTCGTCCATTCGTAAAATCCAGTCGCCGGAATCAAGCATCGCCGCCGCTGGAATGCGGCACGGAAGGACGGTTTGCTATCGGCAGTCTCGGCGCGGGCATTGATCAGCTTATAGCCGATTTTATGGTCTTTCGCCCAGCTGGGGATCAAGCCCCACTGCACTAATGTCAGCACATCAGGCTGTTGCTGGGTGATGATCGGCACAGCCTGCGTCGGCGCGATGTTATAACGCGGTTGCCAATCCGGCACTGTCGCGAGATCAAATGCTTGTTGGAGCGTCTGCTGATCGCTAGCGAGGGCGTAACGGCCGCACATAGTTATTCCTTCTTGCCGCGTCCCATCTCAGCAATCTGACGAATCAGCGAGACGATGGATAAGGCTAAGCCGAGCAAAACACTGGGCGAGATATCGGGTTGATCGTCGATTTCGTCGTTCTTTTCGGCTTCACGCGCAAACATGTACGCCGATAAGAAGCCGAGCGCCGCACCTACCAGCGTGCCCAGCGCGTAAGAGCGCGTCTTCCATTGGGCGCGTTTATCGTCGCTGTCTTGTTCATTTTGATTGAGAGTCGTCGTCATCGGTTGAGGTCTCCTGCTGTTTTGGCTGTTGTTGGGTATCATCGTCCATTGCGGGTGCAGATTGGTCGAAGGCGCGCATGGCTTTCATATATGGCGCAAGATTCGCGCTGATGGCGATCGTCTTTTCGTTGACAAAGGTGCTGAGGCTTTCAATGCGGCTCGCGGTCGTGCCTGCTAAGTTTTCAACTTTGCGTAAGGGCGTTTCGGTCGCATTATGCAAGCGGTGCATGCCATAGATCCCCCAGATGATGAGGAGATAGACCGGAAATGCACAGATGACCAGCGGCAACAAACACAATAAAGTATTCGTCCAACTTGCGAGCGCCTCAATACGGACGCGCCAAATCGGTTGTGATTGCAAGGCTAAGCCGGCGACAATCAAAAATAAGAGAACGAGTCCGGCACCAAACGGTAACCATATCTGGCGACGTGTCTCGCGCCGGTGTAAGTCTTCACCGCTCTCGCGGGTTGGGGTATTCGAGTCAGTTGATGCCATAGTCACTTCCATTGTGTACGATATTATTGTAACGGATGGCATCATCCGCGTGAAGTCGGTGTTTTGCACACCAGCGAGCGATGATGCGCTGTCACATAGGCATTAGCAATTTCTAACATACGTAAGAAAATCGTTCCGCAACCTCAATACTCGGGCGATATATGTGCCGCCAATTCCCTGTATAATAGAGAAGGTTTACGAAAAATTTACATATTTTTACAAAATGACTGGTAACGTCATGTACAAGGGTAAGGTATGATGTATGCAGATGGCATAGAAATGTTTACTGTCATTTTAATTTGATACCAGTCATATACGCGGCGATGAGCCATAGTATCTTTTTGTTTTTAAACCACAGCCGAATGTACCTATTCGCTGTGATCATTGTAGCTGTTCACGTCACACACATATATTCAACCCGGGGAGGGGAACATATGCACCCGACAGACCGAAGACGACTAACAGGGCGCCTATTATTTGTCGCCACGCTTTTCGTCGTGATGACGGTCTCTTTACCGCTCATCAGCGCGCAAGGTAGCGAGACTGAGACCGGTGAAGACCGCGCTCGCCCAACATTAGCCGGGCCACCCGTTGATGCCACACCAATCCAACCTACGGCAGAGATCACGCCGATTGCTACCGAAGCGAGCGTCGATAATGATGTCCTCGCGTCGTTCTCTGAGGATTTCAACAATCTCAGCGCGAGCAGTAGCAACTGGTCAATTGTTGGTTGGGATGCAGTCAGCGATGATGGCACGACTTACCTCGCGACCGATCTAGCCGGTGCGGTTGCAACGGTCGATAACTTCGTGCAACAGGATTTGTCGATCCGCACGAACGTCCGCATTGAGCGCAACAACACCGCGACGATTAGCTTCCGTGTGCGGGCTGATAGTGCCTATCGCGTCGTCCTCAGTAATAACGGGAGCAGTCGCCTGTATCGCAATAGTGAGTTGCTGGCATCGTATAACATGCCATCGTCACCCGTGATCGGCATACCGAATCAGGCTTTCTGGAACACGGTCGAGATCACAGCCGCGAACAACACAATCGCCGTCGTCGTCAACGGGCAACCGAGCATCACCTATCGCGATACGGTCGCTCTCGGTCGTGGTCAGGTGAGCTTCAGTAGTGGGAGCAGTAACACCGGTTTCGTCCACATTGACAGCGTGAGCTTGCAGGCGATCAACCCTAACGACGCGCAAATTGCCGAAGCCCCCACCCCAACCCCCACATCTGATCGTCCGTCGATTGGCGCGCCGCCCAATGTGGCACGCGAGCGCGACGGCATCGCTATTCCAGCACGCACGTCGATCATGGCGGATAGCCTCGTCGAGGCACTGGCGATCTACGAAAGTGATGGTGAACAGCAAGCGCTCGCTCTTTTAGAACAGCAAGGCTATTACATCACCGATGATCGCAATATTCTGCTGACGCTCAGCCCGGCACAGGACATCGCCCTAGCGGATGTCCGCCAACAAGTTGAAACTGCCGGCGCGAGCATTTACAGCACGACTGATAGCCAAATTGAAATCTTCGCTCGATTGGACGCTATCCAACAACTAGGGAACAGCACCATCCTCAGCGCGATCGCGCAAGTACAAGCCGGTATCTCATCGTCAAGCGCGATCGGCATCGATGGCATCGCCGCCGATTTCTCCGGCATTGTGAGCACGATCGGCTTTGACACGATCAGCGCGAATGACTGGCACAACGCCGGCGTGACCGGCAGTGGCGTGCGTGTCGGCGTGATTGATGTCGGCTTCAACGGCACGGCATCCGGCGATGAATACGCCTGTCTGGTCGAGCGCGTCGGTCAAGAGCGCGGGAGTGATATTGGCTTAAATATCGTCGAAGTCTTATGCGATGTCGCACCGGATTCCGACGTTTACACCTTTGAGGCGATCACGTACAACGCGCTCTACGACGCATTGGTCGAAGCGCGTAACCTCAACGTCGATGTGCTGGTCATCGGGGCCGATTACGGCGTGACAGCATCGCCGGGCGATGGCTTCGGACGACCGCTGGACACGACGAATAACCCGTATGACTTACTGGCTGATATGCGTCAGGAAGGGCGTGCGATTTTCGTCGCCGCCGGTAATAACGGCACATCAGATTTCACAGCAGTAGACTTCGACCCGACGACGCGCGTCTCGCGTCAATTCGCCCTCTCATGGTTGAACCCGGATGTCAGCGGTAGCGTGCGCGAAGACACGGTGCGGGTGCGGGTGCGGGCCTCTGCCGGTGATACTATCCAGATCGCATGGAATGACTGGGCAGGTCTTGGCACGTCGATTTACAACGAAGATACCAACACCTTCACCCTTGAAGATTTTGAAATTACCCTGCGCGATCTCGATGGCAACATCGTCGAACCGCTGGATAATAACCCGTATATCCCTGCACGCGAGACAGTTTTCGACACGCCGACGGTCGCCTTCACTGTTCCTGAAGATACCGGCGCTGGCAGTAGTACGCCAGATGCCTCCTGCGAAATCCAACTGAATAGCCCGAGCGATACCGTCGGGCCGAGTAGCTGTCTGCTGGACGTGTTCATCACGCGTAAGCGCGGGGATGCCGATGTCGTGATGCAAATGCAGGTTATCCCACGACAATTAGAACTGCGCTTCGTCCTCGATCCAATCAGTGAGGAACAAGGGATCAACGTCACGTTTGAGGACATCGAATTTACGGACTCGGCTAATACGCTGGCATCCTTGCTCCCGAATACGGGCACGATCGGTCGTCCGGCTGATTCACGCGATGTGATCGCAGTCGGTTCAGCCTGCCCCACCGAAGGCACCCGTATTCCCACCTTACCGGATACATCCGAAGGCCCGATCTATGGCTTGAACGGCACCGCCCCCACAATCAGCGAGACCGATCTGATCAAACCCGCCTTTGTTGGGCCGGGACAAGTCAGCACATCGCTGGAAACCCTGAGTGATCCCAACGCCTGTGATGGCACGATCGCCGGCAGTAGCGCGGGTGGCGGTTTCTATGGTACGGCGGTATCTGCCGCCCACAGCGCGGGGATGGCGGCACTCTTGCGCGCAAACCCGTCGATGAGTGGGAGCTTCCCCGATAACGCGATCGGTGTCGATACCCTGCGGAATTACATGCAGGGGCGCACAGTCGATCTGCCGCTTGACGCACCCGATGGTGCTGATAGCTTATACGGCTACGGCTTGACCAAACTCGGCGCGCCACAATTCCCGCTTGCTAATTCGTATAACACGACTTTTGAGCCGGATGCACTCGGCACTTGTACGCTCGGCGATACAATCTTCGCTGGGCAAGGCCGCTTTACCGGCACGCCCGACGGCACACAGAGCAATCCCTATCGTAGCATCGCCCAAGCCGTATCAATCGCGGCGACTGATGGCACAATCAACTGTGTTGTCGTCATGCCGGGCGAATACGTCACGCCGATCTACCTCGATCAAGATAACGTGAGCCTGCTCTCGTTGAATGACGTGACCAACATCACCTTCCCACAGAGTATCATCCATGTGGCAGGCATGTACGATGCAGGCGACTACACAGCGAGTATCGGTTATCAGACGGCTAGCGGTATTGAACGCCCGACATTCGCCAATCGTGCAGGGCTATATATCGAAGATGCCACGAACTTGATTGTCTCCGGCTTCTCGTTCACACCGTCCAGCGTTCATGACAGCACGCTCTTTGGCACGCGCCGCCCGGTGATGATGTTCAACAGCGATAACAGCACCCTCAATAACAGCACGTTCGGCGCATCGAGCATTGATGCCACGAGCTATAGCGCGTGGGGCATTGGTCAAACGCCGATCACGGTCATCACGGGTACGGGCAACACCTTTGAGGGCAATCGTTTCCTCAATAACACGGGCGGTTACGTCGGCACACAACAAAGCACGCCGTCGATCATGTTCGTCGAAGGCACCAACACGAGTGCGATGGTCTTCCGCAACAATCGTATCGAAAATAACACAGCGATCAACGCGGGCGCGGTCACACAGGATCAGTTTTGGCCGACGCTGGCTTACGCGCTGAACACTGATGTCGCCTTCGTCAGCAATATTGTTCTCAGCAACACAGCGGGGACATTGTTCACGTCCGTCACCAACGGCACAACCACGCCCGACACGGTACGTCTGGTGAGTAATATCTTCCAGAACAATACCCTACAAGCACAAACCGAAACGGGCACAGCTATTCCGTCCGGCCCGATTGCTCATGCTTACTACACCTTCGACCTGACGTTCAGCAATAATAATGTCGTCGTCAATGATCTAGGCAATTCCGGCGCGTTCGCGGCAGTGGTCGCACGCGGCGATCGTAGCCCGACGACCGTCACCAGTAACAACGACGGGAGCTTCACCGGTAGTAACCAGCAGTTCGATCTCAATAACAATCTCATCTACAACAATACGATGAGCGCTGGTGTTTATACCGACCCGTCAGTTTCGTTCAGCTTCTGCGATAGTCTAGTGGGTTCGACCAATCAAGCGACGGGCAACAACTGGTTTAACGCCAGTGGATCGCTGGGCAGTTGTAGCACCGCGATGAACAGCAACGGCAACGTGCTGAGCGACCCGTCGAACGAGTTCCTCGGTAGCACCAGCACCAGCCTCAGCCCGACGCTTGACCCGCAATATTACGCCCTGCGCTTCTTCCAGATCAACGTGCAGTACAGCACGGGTATGGATTACAGCGATATTGACCTGAGCAACGTCGGCGGCGGTAGTGATAGCTACAGCACCTACCCCTATAACATCGATGCGCGCGGTGATGGACGTGTCATCGACATCGACAACTGGGAAGATGGCAACCAGACCGATACCGGCACCCTGCTCTACGATGTCGGCGCATACGAATTCGACATTCTCGATATTATCGATACATCGACCCGCAGTGGTTTTGAAGATGACCCCGTCATCTCGATCGACATGCGCGAAGTCGTGCGCGGTGGTATCGGTGACTTGAGCTATGAGATCCTCACAGCGCCCGCGAACTACGGCACGCAATGCGGCCCCACGTTTGGCGGTGGCGGCGCTAACCCGCCGGGTGTCGAGACAAGCAGCAACTTCATTCGTTACTGCCCGCCGCCGGATTTCTACACGACGACCGGACAACCACCGATACCGGAAAATGTCCAAATCGGCTTCCGGGCATCGGATCAAGGTGGTCTGAGTGTCGATGGCACGCTGACGATCGAAGTGCAATCGGACGAATTTACAGCGCGTGGGGCCGACCCCGGCTTGACCGAAGCAATCGGTGATGACCAACCGCTGGGCGATATCTTCTCCGTGATTGCCGACATCGGCTCGACGGTGAACATCCGCTTGCGTCCTTACGTGGACTTCGGGAACTTCGTCTTCTCTGAGCGGACGAATCCCAACTTCGTGGTCAACGGGCGCTTCATGGTGGAATATCCGTACTCATACGGCAATGTCAATGTCGTCTCGGGTGATACGAGCATCATCAACAGCATCACGCCGAGCGGTGATACCCTGCAAGTCGACCTGAACGACTTCACGGGTGAGGTGACCGTCTCGTACACGGCAACTGACCGCCTCGGCAATCAAACGACGAACTTCGTCAAAATTCGGGCGATCAGTCGGATTCCGGTCAACCCCGGCATGTACGATGATAGCACCTACGTCTTTGAATACTACAACCGCAACAGCATGACAGATGGCTGGCAAGCGGTTGTCAGCGAGTCGTCGATCAACAACACGCTACACACATCAACGTCAGAAAACGATGTTGCGAGCTTCGGCTTCCGTGGTACGAGCTTCACCCTGTACATGGTCGGCGATGGTCGGCGGGGTGATTTCTTCGATCTGATGATCGACCAAGACCAATCAGGCAACCCGCAGGCGATCACCGGTTGGACGGAGACCAACGGCATTTACACCGCCACCTACCAGCCTGACCCGGGCAACCCTAGTGTCGAATTCACTTGCACGACGACCAGCGTCGCCACAGATAACAACAGCAATTTATCGCTGACCAACCGCACCAACGGCGCGTATACCATCAGTTGTGATAGCACCGAAGATGACGTTCACATCATCGAAGTGGTCAACCGCAACGGTGGTACGCTGAACGTCGATGCCTTTAGCCTCGTTAAAGACCCGGCAGGCACAGCAACCGGTCCCTTCACACCGGGACGCTACGACGTGACACATCCAGAGATGCTCAACATCTTCACCAATGGTTGGACACGCACCGAAGATCGGCGTTTCTACTCCAACGGTGTCTCTTACACGGCAACCAACGGACAGCCCGACCCGATCACGTTTACCGTGCAGGGGACGGTTGGCTTTGGCATCGAGACTATGCTCGACAACAACACGGGCACGTATCGCATCTGTGTGACGGACATCACGCCCGTCACCGGCACGCAATTGAGTACCTGCCAGACCTACGACAACGCGCCCGATGCGCGACAACGCCCGACCCCCGGCAGTTTCCGTACCTTCTACGGGCTTGACCCCGACCCGACAAAGGTCTACGAAGTGCGGATTGACAACGTACAAGCCGGTGGCGGTCGCGGTATCGTGATCGACTCGCTGGTGGTCTTCAACCCGACGCTCGAACCGTCACAACTGCTAGTCGGCGATACCGAAGTCGATCAACGTGCGGCGTTTGCACTGGGTGAAGGCAACGAAGACTCATGGTCATTATCGACCATTGATCGTCTCTCACTCGAGGGTAGCGTGTACGAGTTGAACCGCCGTGACTCGCAGGTCGGGCCATTCGTCGCGTTCCACACACCGCCGGCAGTCGATACCGTCTACTATTCCTATCGCAATCTCCGTCCGCCGCCGCAGGCTTTAGTCTGTGTTGATCGTGCGGCAGGGGTTGCTCAGGCTGACTTGGATAATTCATACGGCAATTGTATTCAGGTCGATCTGACAAACGGCACCTACAATCAAATCAACGCTGACGGCACACTTGGCAGTGGTGGCAACATTCAAGCGGTCGATGGCACAATCGCGATCAGCGAGAGTAACTTCCGTGAAGCATGGGCGGGGACGAGCGAGCACATCTTCGAGATTTCTGCGCTCCAAACCGGCTTCTTCACGCTCGATAAGTTGCTCGCAGTCGGCAGTAACCTGCCGCTGACACCCGGCACTTATCAAGAGTACACCGCTAGCCTCAACTATCTGAAAGCGGATGGCACGACCCCCGCTACGATCAACACGAGTACGAGTGGGCGGACATCGGACTATACCGGCGACTTCACACAGATCACGGGGCCGCAAACGCGCCGTGATGGCGCTGGCGGCGTGATGTACGCGGGTGAAATCGGCACGTATATCACCTTCAATTTTGAAGGGGCGGGCTTCGCGCCGCGCTTCCGCGCACAGCGGGCAGGGGCGGCGATGCGCGCCTGCTGGCTCGCATACGACGCATCACCGGCATCGCTGACAGATGTGTTGACTAACGGCTCATGTCAGATTCTCGATACCGAGTCAATCCGCCCGTCCTTCGACGCACCCATCCGCATCGTGGGCTTGCCCTACGACACATACAGCGTCGTGATGGAATACATCGGCGATGACTTCCGTCCGCAAGGCAACCGCTTCGGACAAGAGTTATACTTCGACGGTGTGACAATCTTCGGCGACGATCTCACAGTGGATGATCCTAACCAGCCCGACGACCTCGCCCTGCTTCCGCTGAACGCCGGGCAGACCTACGAAGGCAATTATGACGCACGCCTGAGCAACAACACCTTTGCTTACTACGGCGATCGCTGGGCGACGCGCACCGGACAACAATACTCCAACGGTGATTACGATCTCCTGCGACAGAATGTTGTCGGTGCAACGATTGCATTCCGCGTCAATGATGCGAATGCGATCACCTACACCCGTCCTCTGCGTCCGAATTACGCCGATGTCGTCATCTGTGCGACGGACGAAACCGACCCGAATCGCCGCTACTGCTCGATCATCGACAACGATGGTCGCACGCTGAGAGGCGATACCAACATTTACCTGAGTGCCGATGGTAGCGTGGGCGATTATATCGTCACTATCCGCGCCACCGAGGAACTCCAATTCGCATTCGATGCGGTGCAACCGCTCAGCATATCAGCCCCCTTGACCGAAGGATTGTACCAAGAAAGCCATCCTGGCATTCGTTACAACTTCGCAGGCGGCAACCTGATCCTGAACGGCGATATGGAAACTGGCAACATCGCCCCGTACTGGACGAGCGTGAATGGTGCGCCGGTGACAGCGCAATCTTCTGCCCAGAGCTATACCAATCGCAACAGCTGGAACGTCCAGACAAATACGAGCGGACAAGGCTTGCAGAGCTATCCCTTTGACCTGCGCGACAATCGGAGTTATACCGCCCTCGGACGTGTGTATATCGAAACCGTCAGCGGCGGCCCGATCGAAATGCAAGTCGTGGACTCCGGTGGTACGGTCATTAGCGCGTTCACGCCGCCTAGTACCAGCGATACGGGCATCTGGGTGACCTTACGTCAGACCTTTAGCCTGCCCGATGGTGTGACATACAGCGACGCACGCCTGCGCTTCGTCGCCAATGGCGCATCGACATTCTATATTGATGATGTCCATCTGCTCAGCGGCGGGAGCTGGCAAGTCGAAAACCGCCCGAACTACAATGGTGGTGCCGTCGCCGTGAGCCAAACCAACGGCGCGGATGTGTCGTTCAACTTCACGGGGACAGGCTTCGCCGTAGGCTTGCACCAAGACCGCGACGCGGGCGAAGTCAACATCTGCTACTTGCTCTACAGTGGCGCTGTTCCGTCGAACGGCGAGGTACTGAACACCGGTACTTGTGCGAGCTTCCCGCAAGAAGATCGTCGCCCGAACTTCGACACGTTGCGGACGATCACCGGTTTGCCCTTCGGCACGTATAAAGTCGTCGTTAAGGATGATGAAGACGGATATACCGTGACCGGACGCAGTTATCCCGATGTCCGCAACTCACGCTTCACTGTCGGTCAAATCCATCTGGATTTTGTACGTATCTTCAACAATGATGCGCCTGTCATCACTGAAGGCGGTTTGTACAACGAAGATTACACGATCAACGGACGTTCGGCACTCTTGTTAGAACCAGCAACGCGCTGGGGCGTGACGACCGGACGACTCGCGAGCAATGCGAGTGAAGAATCCTACGTCTCGGTTGTGGATCAAAACAACCGCACCAGTCGCACAATCACCGGGCCGAGCGCGTCGCTCAATCTTCGCATCGCAGATGGTGAACAGGCGACACTGGTCATCGACACTTTGACCGCGAATCGCCTCGCCACCAGTCAGTTACTGGTCTGCGTCGGGACGGTTGAGGGTCAGCTTGCGTACAACGGCACCGGCTACGATGTGGTCGATAACAATGGCGCGACCAATTGCCTGATCT
This sequence comes from Anaerolineae bacterium, assembly GCA_034437755.1. Taxonomy (GTDB): domain Bacteria; phylum Chloroflexota; class Anaerolineae; order Aggregatilineales; family Phototrophicaceae; genus JAUZRW01. The sequence continues at coordinate 26,190 of DAOTTV010000094.1, forward strand.
CAGACGAAGCACCGGAGAGTCGCTTCTTGACGTTCAACAGCGGTAATCTCCCCTTGCTCGCCAATAACACGGGCAACGCCGTGACGCGCAATGTCTCGCTACAATCACTCACCAACGGTCAGTTAGAGATCGACGGTTATCAAGTGGTGCTGGATACGGATCTCACGCCGGGCTTCTATGAAGATACGATCGGCGGTAGCCTGCTCGCGACCACTAGTGGCACATGGGCAACTGAAGCCAGCCCACTCTATAGCAGTAATTCGGGCTTCGTCACGCGCAGTGCCAGCGCAACCGCAACGACGACCTTCCAGGGGTCGGGGATTTCGATCACCAGTGCAACCGTGCCCGATGGCGGCGAGATCACGCTCAATGTGACCGATGGTAACACCATCAACGTCACCAAGACACTCAACATGAGCGAGATCAGCGCCCGTATCTACGGCACAAGCGTGACCATCGCTGGCTTGCCCTATGATCCATCGAACCCAACGACCTACACGGCAACGATCACGGCGGCGAATGATAATAACGAATTCGTGCTGATCGATGGTGTGGAAGTCTACGGTGAACCGCGTGAACTCGGTAGCCTGTACGATGATGCACAGGTCGATGCCGACGACGCACCGCTCATCCTTTATGGGCCGTCCAACAACTCATGGGAAGCTCTGAGCGGCGCGCAAGCAAGCGGCGCACTGAATCAGACCTTGCACGTTGCTAACTTTGGCGGTGCGGTCGCGACGTTTGAAATCGGCGCTGATCCTAGCAAGCAAGCGCGCGGCATCACGCTGTACTACGACGGTCGCACGCAAGCCCCGTCAGTCGAGGTCTGCTTCCGCGATCTCGCAAATACGGCAAACGAAACGTGCGAAACAGTGACGACCAATGACAATCAGGGTGTCAAAGAAGTGCTAGCACCCGCACTGGGGAACTACCTCGTCACGATCGAGCACACGACCCCGAACGCATCGTTCTACTTGGATGCTGTACAAATCCTAGAGAGCACGCTAGCGGAGGGCATCCACAGCGCCGAGACGATCAATAGCGTTGGTACGCTGGGCGGTGGCGCAAGCCTCGCCGGAGATGGCTCGACCATCAACCTCAACGGTGCCGGCCAATTTGTCGAGTTTGACATGAGCGGTATCGGGTTGAGCTTCGTCGTCGCGGGTGGTAGTGCCAATGATTACGATCTGTGCATCTCGGAACAGGGATTGACGGATTGTGGCATCGCTCAAACCACCCTGCCCGATAACGACACCGTGCTGGCAAACGATAACGCGATCAGTTTCGTGGGCTTGCACGCCGACGATGGCACCGAGCGCACGGTCACCGTGCGTTTGACGAACAACGCCGCCGGCAACCTGCAAATTGGCGCGGTACACATCCTCGGCAACAATCCGACTCTGCGCTTGACCAACACGGAGCGCTACGAAAATGACGATCCCGAACTCCGCTATCTGCCCTTCGGTAGCTTGACGGAACTGGACGATCGTCTCAATCGACCGTCGAATGGTAGCGAGCATACCGGC
>DAOTTV010000095.1:0-36865 GCA_034437755.1 Anaerolineae bacterium
CGACGCACGCTATAACCTGCTGATGCTCAGCGGGGATACGGCGCTCGCACGGGGTGACGATGGCGCGTTCTATCAGTTGTTGGCGCGCTTCGCCCCCTATTGGAAGCGCATCGACATCCTCACGCCGACGGTATCGGGGGCGCACCCGCGCACTGTGCATGAGACTGTCCACGTCCACCCCGCGCCCTATCACCGCGCCCTACAGCCCTACTTCATCCGGCGGCGGGGCGCGGCTCTGCTGGCACAGCGTCCTTATCATCTGGTCGTCAGCCATGATTTCGGCTTCTTCTACAACGGTATCGGCGCGTGGTGGCTCTTACGCGGGCGCGATCTACCGCTTGTCAGCGAGATTCATCACATTGAGGGCTATCCACACGCGGTCACCCGGCGCGAACGCTTGTGGCGCTGGGCGGCACGCTACTACCTGCCGCGCATCGGACAGCGCGCGCAGGCGGTGCGCGTTGTCAATCACGATCTCGCCCAACAGGTGATCGCCTTCGGCGTGCCCGCGCACAAAGTCCACGTCTTGCACTCGCTCTACATGGATTTTGACATCTATCAACCACAAGCCGTGCCCAAGCAATACGACGTGCTGTTCGTCGGGCGGCTCGCCAGCAATAAGGGCATCCTACACCTGCTCGAAGCAGTCGAGCGCGTCGCACAGACACACCCGACGGTGACGCTCGCCATTCGCGGGTCGGGCGCGTTGCGTGCCGAGATCGAAGCGCGGGCACAGGCACGCGGTCTCAATGTGACCTTTCTGCCGCGTGTCGCGCACACGCGCGATATGGCACAGGTCTACAGTCGAGCGCGTCTGCTGGTCTGTGCCTCGACAGTCGAGGGTAACCCGCGCGTGACAATCGAAGCGATGGCGTGTGGCGTGCCGGTGATCTCAACGCGGGTGGGGATTATGCCACAGGTCATCGACGATGGCGAAAACGGCTATCTGGTCGATAACAACCCCGACGCGATCGCCCGCGCGATTCGTCGCCTGCTCGATGATCCCGATCACCGCGCGCGCATTGGTGAACGCGGGCGGGTGGCGGTGCAGGGCTTCGCCGCCGCGACGACCGTCCCCGCCTACGCGACCGCCTACCACGCCATCATCGCCGCGCATCACGCCGCTAGCTGATGCCAGCCCTCACTCGTCTTTGACGAGGCTAGGATCGCTGGTGTATTGCTCGCGCAGGGTGCGCTTCAGCACTTTGCCGGCCGCGTTGCGGGGCAGTTCATCGGTGAAGGACACGCCCTGTGGCACTTTGAACTTGGCGAGATTGTGGCGGCAGTGGTCGATGATTGTGTCGGCGTTCAGGTCATGATCGGGCGCGGGGACGACGATCGCATGGCCGCACTCGCCCCAGCGATCGTGCGGCACGCCAATCACTGCCACATCCGCGACATCCTCTAGCTGGAAAATCACCTGCTCGACTTCTGCCGGATAGACGTTCTCGCCGCCGCTGATGTACATATCTTTATAGCGATCGACCACGTAAATACAGCCCTCCGCGTCGATCATGCCGGCATCGCCGCTATGAAGCCAGCGATTGCCGTGTTCATCGTGCGAGAAGTTGCTCTGGTTGGCATCGTCGCGCTTCCAGTAGCCGGGCGTGATGTTCGGCCCGCTGATGACGATCTCGCCGACCTCGCCAACGGGGACATCGTTCAGCTTTTCATTGACCACGCGCACCCGCGTATGCAACAGCGGCTTGCCGACGCTGGTCGGCTTGACCAGTGCGCGCCGCTTGGCGATCAAGAACACGGTCGGGCTGGTTTCCGTCATGCCGAAGCCCAGCTGAATCGTGATGTTGCGACGGGCGTATTTGCTCAGCAAAGCCGCCGGCATCGGCGCACCGCCACACCCCCACGACTTGATCGACCCCAGATCGGTTTGATCGAAATCTTCATGCTGGCTGAGGAACAGGTAAATCGCCGGCACGCCGAAGAAATGCGTCACGCCCAGATCAGGATCGCTCAGCGTCTGGAGCGTCAAGCCGGGGTCATACGCGCGCGCGATGATGTTTGTCCCGCCATGATGAAAGAGCGGGTTCGCGTACAGGTTCAAGCCGCCGGTATGAAACAGCGGCAGGACGACGTAATGCGTACTCTCGCCGCTGAGTAGGGCGGGCGTGCTGATGTTGACCATATTCCAGAAGGTCATGCCGTGGGTGATTATCACGCCTTTGGGGTGTCCGGTCGTGCCGGATGTATACATGATGGTCATCGGCGTGTCGTGCGTCGTCTGCGGGTGCATGACGACATCGGCGCTCACGGAGGCGAGCGCTGCTTCGTACTCGGTGTGGTCATCGGCGGGGGCGGCACTGTTGTAGTCGATGCGTAAAACGTGCGCGATGTCCGCGCCGGTCATCAAGTCCGGGATGCAATCGGCAAATTCACCATCGTAGAGCAAGCCTGTCGCGTCGGCATCTTTGAGGATGTAGAGCAGTTCTGGCACGGCGAGGCGCCAGTTCAACGGGAGCATGACCGCCCCCAGCTTGACGCACGCGAACTGAAACTCGAAAAATTCGCTACAATTCTTGGCTAAAATCGCGATGTGATCGCCAGCCTGTACGCCCCACACATCGCGCAGATAAGCGGCGAGGCGTGCGGTGCGCGTGTTCATCTCGCCATAGCTATATCTGCGCTGGCTGAACTGATCGACCATCGCCAGCTTATTGGGCGTGCGGTCGGCATGGAAAGCGATCCAATCTGAGGCTAAAACCATTTGTAAAAATCTCCTAATTTGTCGCTCGGTCATTTAAGTCAAGGCGGCTGAGCATCGCCCCTCTCATTATAGCGCATACCATCGCCATGATACCGCAGGTCGGGCATGTCGATAAACCACCTGATTAGGTGGCTGGTACACATGTGCGAACGGATGCCCAACACGCCCCGCGCCTCGTCTGCTATCGTAGATCGTGACTGTTGTATAGCGAGAAGGATACACAAGCGACGATGGCACAGTATTCCTTAGACGATAAAATCCGCGCCCTCGATGCGCTGTGGGACGCAGACGGCAACATCAGCGCGACCGCCCGCGCCACCGGTTATCCCAAAGGTGCGCTCCGTCGCTGGCGCGATCACGAGAGCGACCTGCGCCGCGCCTACGTGATGCGCCTACAGACCGCATCGACGCGCAAAATGCTGAGCGCCCAGCATCAAATGGCTGATAAGGCCCTGCAACTGATCGGCGCGATGACTGGCAAGACCATCCACGACGCGCCCCTCAATCAGTTGACCAGCGCGTTGGGCACGCTGGTCGATCGCTATTTGAAATTGCAAGAGATGACCGTCTATGACGAGCAACTAGAACAGGTGGTGCGCTTTGAATTCCGACATCCAGATGGTTCACTTCAATCATCTCCATACTGGGCAACTGACGATCGCGGCCCATCCAGCGCGGTTCAAAGTCGTGGCCTGCGGTCGGCGCTGGGGCAAGACCGAACTGGCGAAGACTATATTAACGGAGAGAGCCTGCCATCGTGGTCAGGTGACGTGGTGGCTGGCACCGACCTACGCGATGGCGACGCAGGTCTGGCGCGATTTGAAGACGACGACAGCGAACCTGACTGGTCGCCGCGTTAGCGAGAGCGATAAACGCATTGATTTTAACGTGAGCGGCGGCAGTATCAGCATCCACAGCACGCACTACCCCGATAACCTGCGCGGGGCCGGGCTGGATTACGTCGTGCTGGATGAGGCGGCGTTCATGCCCCCGACCGTGTGGGGCGATGTCGTGCGCCCGATGTTGCTGGAACGGCGCGGCGGGGCGCTCTTCTTGAGTACGCCCTTCGGCAAAAACTGGTTCTATCGGCTGTATCTGCTGGGCGATAACCCGCACGAACCCGCATGGGCCTCCTTCCGCTTTAAGTCGATGGATAACCCGCTGATCGCGCCGGAAGAATTCGCCACTATCCGCCGCCAGACCACCGAGCGCGTGTGGCAAACCGAGTATCTGGCGCACTTTGTCGATGATGCCGGTCAGGTCTTTCGTGGGGTGCGGACAGCGGCGACCGCGCCCCCGCATCCTACGCCGGACGCAAACCGTCGCTATATCATGGGGGTCGATTGGGCGCGGGAGCAGGATTATACCGCGCTAGTGGTAATCGATGCTGAGCGCGCGCAGATGGTCGCGCTTGAGCGCTTTCATCAAGTCAGCTGGTCGGCACAACTGCGGCGCGTGCAGGCGCTCTATGATCGCTGGCAACCGACGGTCATCTGGGCCGAGAGCAACAGCGTCGGCAGTCCTTTGATCGAGCAATTGCAACAAGAGGGCTTGCCGGTGCGTCCCTTCGTGACCACCAATCGCAGTAAGACGCAACTGATCGAAGGGTTGGCGCTGGCGATCGAACGCGGTGAACTGGCGCTCTTGCCGGATGAGACGCTCTTGCAGGAGTTGAGCTTATACAGCATGGAACGGCTTGCCGGCGGACGCTATCGGTATAGTGCGCCCGCTGGTCAGCACGATGACACCGTGATCGCGACTGCGCTGGCGTGGCACGGCGTGAATTACGGCGGCGTGCGGGTTGATTTCGCCTAGAGCGTTGTTGGTGCATCCAGCCTTCATCTCTCAGCAAGTCTCAGCAAGCAAAGACAAGCGCGTTTGAAGTCCCTCTCCTAGCCACATTGTGGCGGTCGGGAGAGGGATTTAGGGTGAGGGCTGAATTCGCCCTCACACGACCCTTATCCTTAGTCGTCACCATCACTGCCGAAGGGCAGAGGCGTGAAGCCCGGCGCGGTCGTCGGTGCCACCACCGGCGCGGTCGTCGGCGTGGCGGTCGGTTGGATGTTCTGGACAGTCACATTCGCGCTGCGGAAGATGAAGCCGCCGCTCTGCGAATAGGCTTCGAGGCGCACGGTGTACTGCCCGTTGGGGACGGTCGTCGTGTCCCACTGTGCGAGTTCATCATTCTGGATTTGCATGTTTTGCGTCAGGTTGATCGGCTGGAAGTTCTGCGTGTTGGCGCGGGCATACTGTACCTGCCAGCGCGCCAGATCATCCGCCACGACCCGCCCCGTGATCGACACGATGTTGTTGAGCGTCACGCCATCCGTCGGGAAGCCCAGCGTGATCGTCGGCAGGGTTTGCCCTTGCTGACATTCACCCGCCGGCGGGCTTTCCAGCGGTACGCTGATGTTCAAGCGACTGAGTAAGTTGCGCCCCTGTTGCGTCGTGTTCAACCAGTTGACGGCGAAGGGGTCGTTGATGTCCGAGAAGGTCTCGGTGACCACGTTATCCGAACACCACTGATTGGCGCGTAAGCCCGTCCAGCTATCAATGTCGATCGTCTGCACGAAGCCCTCAGACGGCGGCGGCGGCAGTTGTCCGTTGACGAAAACTTCGGTGATGCGGTTGGTAGGACAACTGCCGGATTGTGGGTCAGGCGCTTGCGTGCCGGTGGCGATACACACCGTATCTTCGACGATGCCACCCGGATCGACAAATGTGCCGGGGTTGTTGTTGATGAGGGCTTCGCGCATGACGGCGTTCCAGATCGGTGCCGCCGCGCGTGCGCCGGTCAAATTGCCGGTGACGTTGGTCGTGTTATCCAGCGTGCCCATCCAGACACCGACCGCCACATTATTGGTGAAGCCCACCGTCCATAGGTCACGCGCTTCTTGCGATGTACCCGTTTTAGCGGCGACCGCGTCGATATTGGGCAAGCCGAATTGCGACCCGGCAAGCGCCTCGCCCTCAGGGCCAAATGCCGACCCCCGCGCCGCGTGATCGCTGAGGATGTTCTGCATCAAGTAGGCGACGTTGGCGTTAACGGCTTGATAGGGTTGCTGGCGCGGCAACAATTCGACATCTTGTTCGCTACCATCCAGCTCGCGCGTGATGCGCTGGATGGCGAACAGCGGTTGATACAAGCCATCGTTGGCGATGGTCGCGTAGGCGTGCGTCAAGTCCATCAGCGATGTCTCGTTCGTGCCCAATGCCGAGGCAATCGTGAAGGTCGAGCCTTCTTGGAAGCCCACGCCGAGATTGTCCGCCATCTGCCGGAAATCCTGCTCGCCGATGTCGAGATAGGTCTTCACGGCGGGGATGTTCAAGCTCTGTTGGAGCGCCGTCCGCATGGGGACATTGCCCAGATATTGATTCGGGTTGAAGTTGGTCGGCGTGTAGGTTTGCCCGTTGCCCAGATCATAAGAAGTCGGCACGTCCCATAAGATCGTCGCCGGCGTGTAATAATCGCCGTTGTCGGCTTCTAGCGCGGCGGTGTAGATGATGGGCTTGATTGCCGAACCGGGCTGATGGAAAGTGCGCGTGTTATCCAGCTGACCGCGAATCTCCTGATTGTAAAAATCCGGACTGCCGACCAGCGCCATAATCGCGCCACTGGTGGGGTCAGTGACAATCACCGCGCCCGTCTGGATGCCGTTGCGCCCTAGCGTACTCGCCTGGGCGGCGAGGGCTTGCTCGGCGACTTCTTGAATGCGCGGTACGAGCGTCGTATACACCGTGAAGCCATCGCGCGTCAGCGCATCAGGCCCATACTGGCGCTCGATGATTTCCGTCACGTAGCGCACGAAGTGCGGGTATTGCAACTGCTCACTGCGCGGGTCATAGCTGGCGATTTCGATCTGCCCGATCTGGAGTGAGAGCGGCCCGCCGAAGACGAGTCCGTTATCTTCATCGCGCCTGAGGGTGTATAGCTGGCGCTGATTGCCACTGCCATCGTCGATTGTCGTGTTCTCGTTGATGCAGAATTGCCCCTCGCCCGCCCAGCGACCGTGTTCAAAATCGAGGCATCCGGTGTCGATCATGCGCTCCAGCACGACGCGCATATTGCTGAACGCCGCCTCGCGGTTGACGACCGGATTGGTCGCATTGGGCGAGGGCAGTAGACCGACCAACATCGCGCTCTGTGCCATGTTGAGATCGGCGGCACTGCTGTCGAAGTAGAACTCGGCGGCGGCTTCTACGCCGTAAGACTGATTGCCGAAGAAGAACTCGTTGATATAAATATCGAGAATATCCGTCTTGCTATACTGACTCGCCACTTCCATCGCGACGAAAGCCTCGACCAGCTTACGATCGAACGAGACGCTGGTATCTTCCAGAATCACGCTCCGCACGATCTGCTGGGTGATGGTACTCGCGCCGGAGCGAATTTCGCCCGCGGTCAAGTTCTCCCAGAAGGCGCGCACAATCCGCACCGGATCAACGCCGGGATTCTGATAGAAGCGCGGGTCTTCCGACGAGACGACGGCGTGAATGAAGAACGGCGAGACTTCGCCTGCGTCGATGTCCACGACTTCGCGTGCGCCCTCTTCGCCCGTCAGTTCGACGATCACGTCGCCATTAGCATCGAGAATCCGCGCCGTCTGGAACTCGACCGGACGCGAGCCAAGTGCCTGAATATTGTCGCGGTAAGGCGTGACGATTTGCTCATACTGGTTGGTCGCGTACCAGAAGAAGCCGATCGCGCCGACTAAACCGCCGACGATCACCAGAATTAAGAGAATACCACCGACCGCCAATGCCGAGACGCGCCGACCTTGGCGCGCTTGTTGGGCGGCGGGCGATTCGTAGCTCGTGTCGTATTCGGGCGCCGTCTCGACGGCTTGCTGGGAGTCCATCGGCGCTTCGACCCCTTGATACTGGTTGCCGTATTGCCCGCTATAATCGTAGTCATAGTCGCTAGCCGATGGCATCGTCGCTTGCTGATCCATGCCTTGCTCGCCCGTTGCATCGACAATTTCCAGATTCTCCAGCGTATCATCCGCATAAGACAGACGATCGCGATCGAAGGACTCGCCGACAATCGTCGCGTTGTTGTCGATCGCCGGTTGTCCTGGGCGTGGCAGGGGCCTGTCTTCGTAGCCATATTGCCCGCTTTGCTGGGTTTGTCCCGTTTGCGTCCCGTATTGACTGCTCTGTTCGGGCGCTTGCTGTTGGTCGGTGGGCATGTAAGGCAGTGACCCGCCGATGACCTCGTTCGGGTCGAGATCGCTGGTTGCCGTGCGCGGGGCGGATTGCGCCGCTTTTTGCAGGATGGGCGGTTGCGCTTCTTCCCATTGACCGCTCTGGCTGTTGTAGCGATACCATTTGTTGGTCTCATAGCCGATCATCCACCATGTGCCCCCGTTATCGGCAATGGTCAGGCTTTGGAGGCGCGTCTGTAGCTCCTGATAATCAATCTGTCCCTGATTGAACATCTGCCGCAGGACTTCCACCTGTCGCCGCGTCTCGCGGAATTGTTCGGCGAGTTGTTGCTCCTCCGGCGTTAATTGCGCCTCTGCTGGTTGTTCTTGTTGACCCTGTGCGGCGCTCGGGTAGGGCTGGGTGCCCTGTGCCGCGCCGGTGCTATCGAGTTGTTGCGTCGGCTCGCCGCCGATGTCGCCCCCGTACTGGCGCGCCATGCGCGCGGCATATTCCGCCGCTGATTCGCCCTCGCCCTGCTGCGGGCCGCTATGCTGGGGTGCGTTGTCGGTCGTCGGTTGCGCGGTCTCGGCGGTGCTATCGCTCGCCGGCAGTTCGTCGGCGGCGGCGCTGGCGACCTTATACAGCGCGCGCTCGGCTGGGCTTAAGTCCTGTGTGTCAAAATCATCTAGCTGGACGCTTTGCGAGGGTTGCGCGTTCTCTTCGAGGCTTGCCAGCGCCGACCACTCGCTCATCGAGAAGCTCTCGTCATCGTCTGCGTCATCCAGCGCGCCCAGCGCCTCTAAGCCACTCATGCCATCGCCGGTGGTGTCGTCTGTTGGTGCGCCTGCGTCATCTGACTGAACAGGGATTTGATCCTCAGGGCGTTGTCTGCGCTCGGTGTTCAAAATCTCGTTGAGCAAGTCTTCCGGTCGGACGGCAGTCGCCGCCGGACGCTGAGCGTCGGTCGTGCGGGCTTGCTCATCAATTGTGATCTCATCCTCAGCGGTGAAGCGTGTATCCTTCGGGGCTGGCTGGTGCCACAACCCGCGCTCAGACGGTTCAGCTTGCAGGTCGTCCGGCAGAGCTTTGACCGTGCGCCGCGCCACTTGTGACGGGCCTGCTTCGGCGGATGGTTGCCATGTACTCCCGCTCTCGGAGGCATGCCATGCGCCACGTTTGTGATTTTGTGCATTTTCTGAAAGTTCCGACATCAGCTTTATCTCACCCGGTTGACTTGGCTACGACTGGTTGATCTGTTTCACATCTCAAACCATATTATAGCGTAACTCAGGCGATGATGCTTGGCAACTCCATAACAGATTGCGGGGATTACGAACAGGTTGTCATGAGAATGTTTGTGAGGGTGGCTCTTTGGGATGTCGCATGGGTTTTATTGCAGGGGCTTTGCCCGCGCATCCGCCATCCTTTCTCCTAAGGCGATTGGCGATAGGCAGTCTGTATGCCTCTGGTTTATGATACAGGCGATTGATTGCGCGGTCGTCATCGTCGCGTGCAAGCCCATAGCCCTAGAGGAGATAATCCGCTTCATGTTTCGTGATCTACAAGCCTTGACTGATCGCGTCTACCTGTACCCGCACGATACCACGCCCAACGTCATCCAGCCGACTATTGGCGTAGTCAAGCTCGCGCGTCAGACGCTCTTGGTTGATGCCGGCAACAGCCCGCGCCACGTCGACCGGATGCGAACGGCAATGGCGGGGATGGGCTTCGCGCCGGTGGAGACGATCATCTATACGCATTATCACTGGGATCATACCTTCGGCGCGGCGACGTGGCACGCGCATACCATCATCGCGCACCAGCGTGCTGTTGATCACTTGCAGGCGTATCAAAAACAGACGTGGAGCGCAAGCGCGCTCAAAGAGGCGATTCGTAAAAATCCACGCCTCGAGCTGGGTTATAACGCGCTGATAGATGCCTTCACTGATTGGCATGACTTTCGTATCATCATGCCGACGCTGACCTTTAGCCAGCGCCTGACGTGGCACGCGGACGGCATCACGCTCGATCTGTGGCACGTCGGCGGGCGGCACAGCGCGGACTCGCTGGTTGTCCATGTGCGCGAGGCGAATATCGTCTTTCTTGGCGATTGCTACTATCCGCTTCCCTATTCCCAGCGCGAGACAGATGACCTTGATCTCGATCTCACGATGCTCGATACGCTACTGGATTTGGACGCGGAACTCTACATCGACGGGCACGGCGACCCGCGCACACACGCACAATTCGCTAGCATGATCGCGCAGGAACGCCAGCGGCAAGCACACGCCCCCTGACCCGCGCTGAACCTTGCCGAATCCTTGTGATGAATATGATGAGCGTCACACGATTTAACGATTATTAATCTATTCTTAAATCGAACACTCATGACTGCTTATGAGCCATTGTGTGATAACCTGTACCGCTGTTTAAATGACGACATACCTTACGCCAGCTAGGTATTTCCGCCTAAATGTGACACAATTCACAGGCTGTGCTATACTATTATTGTCCGTTAATATAATAGGGAGTTTGCACCTTGCCTGAAATGCAACCTTTGAAGCCTTGTGCTCGTTGCGAGCAAGAGCTACCGGAAGCCTTCTTCGACTCACGCGATGCCATGTTCTGCAAAAGATGCAACGATGAGGTTAACGACATTCTCCGTAGCAAATATAGCATCATTGAAGCCGCTCACTTTCGCGCTCAGATGCGTTTATCAACCAAACGAGCGCAAGACCGCATGAAAACCCGTGAGACGCGCAAAGTCGCCGCCGGCGATTGACGCACGTCACTGCGGTTCACAAGTGAATATGCCTCGCGATGATGATTATTTGGAGTGAGGTGAGGTGCTGCGTGCAGTCATAGAACAGATATGACGGCGCAGTTTTTTTGTCGGCTTCCTAGAAAGTGGTGCGACCACGTTACTTTGTAACCGTACCACTGAGGAGGGCCTTAAAGAAGAACGCTCTTATGTCGAATGTGTGCAATAGTCATTTAGGGCTTTGCCCTAAGACCCATGAGCTTTTGCAAAAGCTCAACCAAAACTTTCACAGCTTGCTTTTTCAACGCAATTGCGTTGAAAACAACTGGTTTCAAAAGGCGTAAGCCTTTTGCAGGGTGTGGGACAGCGTCCCACTTTGCACAATGTTTACACATGAGCCAAAGAAGAAAGGTAACTACTCAGGTTAATTGATTGACGCCAGCTTCTGCCCTCAAGACAAGCACGGTTGAAGTCCCTCTCCTAGCCACATCGTGGCGGTCGGGAGAGAGATTTAGGGTGCGGGCTGAGTAATTACAAAGAAAGGCTCTTTAGGATGTCGCGTGGTTTTTGTCGCAGGGGCTTTGCCCTCCACACCCCCACAAGGAACTATCGTTCCTTGACCTTGTTCATTGTGAACGCTATGCGTTCAAACAAGCAAAGGTTTTTGGCGTTCCCTTTTTGAAAAAAGGGGACAAAAAGAGCTTGACCACGCAAGATACGAAACAACCAAAAGAAACAGTGCAAGCTGTTGATCTAGCGTCTTAGTCCAACACGCGGAAGCGAATGACGTAGGTCATGCCCGGCGTGCCGGCGTAGTTGTTTTGCGAATACGGGGTTGCCCGTATGGTGTATAAGCCCGGCAGTAACGTTTGCCCGTTCAGATCACCGCTATTATCGCCGAAGATGGCGTAGGGCAATTGATCCTCTTGCTGAACGTGATTGATCGGCCCGCTGAGTTCATAGCGGATACTGCCCGTATCGATCGGGTCGGTCGTGGCGACGATATTCATATTCGTCGGCAAGTCGGCGGCTTTCACCGATGCGCCACAGGGAAGCATCATCTCCTGACGATCCGTATCGGCATCGTGGATATTTAACTCACGGATGACGGGCGCGTCGCCGCTTTGGCTTTGGGATTGTGACGATAAGACAATGCAAGTATAAGTTGAGGCGATATTATCGCCAAGTGCAAGTAGCACGATAATGGATACGACGCTGACGAGAACCAAGATCAAGGCGTATTCGACTAAGCCTTGCCCCTGTTGCAAGCGTCGCATAAGTGTATGTTGTAACACCATGAGACTCTCTTCCTTACGCTGGCGAACCAGCACTTACGCTCAAATATGTGATTGGTAACGAGCTTGCACTGTGTGTGCCGCGTTATCCCGCGTTAAAGATAAAAAGAGATAAGAAACACGGAAGATAATTGCCCATAGCGGGCAAATCTGCACGATAACTTACGGCTTACGTTACATTGTATCACAAACTTGGGACTATCGTCCTACATGGTTTTGTCTGAATTTGTTTATCATCGCGACCGCCCATGCGCGGCGATACTCAGCCCTCAGTATCTATTCACCTTTCCATCAATCAGTGGCGGACGATGCCGGCATCGTCCCTACACAAACCCGTGATCGCCCGTAGGGACAAGGCCTGCATTATCCGAAATTGAACTGACGAACCCTTATTGCTCGTCGCTAGCAACAGCATCCGTGTTTTCATCGGCGCGCAAATGCGGGAAGAGCAACACTTCGCGGATATTGGGCTGATCGGTGAAGAGCATCACCATGCGATCGACCCCCGTGCCGAACCCGCCCATCGGCGGCATCCCGTAGCGCATCGCCCGTAGGTAATCGTCATCGAAGGGCGTTTCTTCGTCGTCGCCCTGCTGATAAAGCTCAGCCATCTCGCGGAAGCGTGCCTCTTGATCGAAGGGATCATTCAACTCGGTGAAGGCGTTGCCCAGTTCCATCCCCGCGATGAAGAACTCGAAGCGTTCGGTATGCTGGGGGTCGTCTTCAGTGGGCTTGGCGAAGGGCGAGACATCACGCGGATAATCCTTGATGATCGTTGGCTGGATCAAATGCGGTTCAACGTGATTGCCCAGCAAATACTCGACCACAATCCGCCCCCAGGGTTGCTCAGCGCTGACCGTCTCGCCCAGTTCATCTTTGATCGCCTGCACCAGCGCTTGTGAGTCGGGATAGTCCATATAGTCGATGCCTGTGTGTTGCTGGACGGCTTCGCGGATTGTCAAGCGCGGCCAAGGCGGTGTGAAGTCCAGCGCTTGCCCTTGATACGTGATCGTCATGCGCCCGTAAAGCGTCTGCGCGATGTGGGCATACATGCGCTCGGTGATATCCATCACGCCTTCGTAATCGGTATAGGCTTTGTAGAACTCCAGCATTGTAAATTCGGGATTATGCTTCTTGCTCACGCCTTCATTGCGGAAGTCGCGCCCGATCTCGTATACGGCATCGATACCGCCCACCAGCAAACGCTTGAGATACAACTCGAAGCTGATGCGTAAGAACAAGTCCTGCTTCAGCTGATTGTGATGAGTGGTGAAGGGTCGCGCCGCCGCGCCGCCGTATACGGGTTGTAAAATCGGCGTTTCGACTTCGAGCATCCCCTCATCATCGAGGAAGGTCTGCAAGGCGCGGATGAGCTTAGCACGGGTGCGGAACACGTCGCGCACGGTTTGATTGACGGCGAGATCGGCATAGCGTTGGCGATAGCGCGTCTCGACGTTGCTGAACTCGCCGTATTCGACTTCGGTGCCGTCATCGGCTTTGACGGTCTTAATCACCGGCAGGGGACTCATCGACTTGGCGAGCAGGGTCAAGCGTTGGACGCGCACGCTAACTTCGCCGGTGCGGGTACGCATCATCGTGCCCTGCGCCTCGACAAAATCATCGACTTCGATCAACTTATCTTTGACGAGCGCGTATTGCTCATCCCGCATATCGTTGATGCGTAAGAACAACTGCACGCGCCCGCGCTCATCTTCGATGTGCATGAAGCTCACTTTGCCCTTGATGTTGTTGCGGCGGATGCGCCCGGCGACGGTGACAGCGATCGCCTGTGCGCCTTCGGGGTCATCGGGTTCTAGTGCTTCAAACGCGCTGATGGCTTGCGCGGTGGTGTGGGTGCGGTGGGCGCGGCGCGGATACAGGTCAATGCCGCGCTCGCGCAGGGTCTCGGCTTTGCGTAAGCGGTCTTGCTCTACGTTATTGGTCGGTTGCCACATGATGCGTGTGTGTCCTTTCTTTAGGTCGGTTCGGTGCAGGGGACATGGGGTATCCATGCGCGCGCGTGTTATAACTTAGAACGGGAGTCACTCAAGTAGAGATGGGGTGTATCTTATAAACGCGGGAAGCCCCGCTTGTGGCGATGGTGCATGTGTGTTGTGTGTCTGGACATGAGCCGGTTTGGTTATGTATACAATACGCTTGATTGTACACAAGGGGCGCGGGCTTGTCGATAATGGTGTTGTGGTGTTGTGGCGGGCGCGACCATCAAAGACCTAAGGTCATCCGGCATTTCTTATCGGATGGTCTATGCCGTCTCTGATACTCTTGTGATACAGTGACATTGACCATAGTTATTATCGCACATAGGAGGGTCGTCCCTGACGACTAAATGATCCAAGATGAAAAATATTTTATTGATTGGTGGCACGCGCAACATGGGATACAAGCTGGCATTGCGCTTGCTAGAGCAAGGGCATCAGGTGACGCTTCTCAATCGAGGGGTGACCAAAGATACCCTGCCCGATGCCGTGCATCGCCTGCGGGCTGACCGTACCGACGCACAGCAGATGAAACGCGCCCTGCTGGGCAAATTCTTCGATGTTGTGGTGGATTTTGTGCTGTACCGCGCCGCCGAAGCCGAGACGATCGTCCAATTGTTACGGGATAAAGTCGGGCAGTATATCTTCATCAGCACGGGGCAGGTCTATCTCGTGCGACAAGGACCCCAGCGCCCGTATACCGAAGACGAATACGACGGACGCACCCAACCCGAGCCCAAGCCCAACACCTTCGCCCATGAAGAATGGCGCTATGGCATGGACAAGCGCGGAGCCGAAGATACGCTCCACGCCGCCTATGACGCGCACCAATTCCCGTATACATCCCTGCGCCTGCCGATGGTCAACAGCGAGTACGACAGCTTCGACCGCCTCTACAATTACATCCTGCGCTTGCAAGATGGCGGTACTGTCCTCGTGCCAGAAACGCCCTCATATCCTCTACGCCATGTCTACAGCGGCGATGTCGTCACGGCGATTGATACGCTGATTAACACCGGCGCGGGCAAGGGACGGGCTTACAACATCTCGCAGGATGAGACCGTGACTATCGATCATTTCTTGTCGATTTTGGGCGAGATTATCGCGGTCAAGCCGCGTATCGTGCGTGTTAAGCGCAGTCTGCTTGAGGCAAACGGCTTCTTGCCGGATTGCTCGCCCTTCAGCGAGCGTTGGATGAGCCAGCTGGATAACCAGCGCAGTAAAGATGAACTGGGTCTGCGCTATACGCCCCTGCCGCAGTATCTCGCCAAGCTGGTCGCGTATTATCAGACGCACAAGCCGAAGAAGCCCATCACGTACAAACGGCGCAATGCCGAGCTACAATTTGCCGCCGAGCGCGCGGCACAAGAACAGGCGAAGTGAGCGCGGGCATCATCACACAGTGGAAATTTAGCCCGCTTTATACGATCCGAATCAATCATAGGTGTTCAGTCGAGGTGACATATGTTAGGTCCAATTAGTGCGCGGATGTACGTCGTTATCGCTTTGATTACGTCTGCTGTGCTGTATCTGATTCAACGGGTGGATAGCGCCGAATGGTTATCCAAATTCATTTTCGATATGGGCTTGATCGCGGATCGCGTCTTGCCGACGACGCTAGTACAGGCGATCACCGTCCCCCTGCGCTGGGGCGTGACGGAACCCCTCGGCGCGCTGATGATCGGCATCTTCTGGCCGATCGGCGCGCTGTGGCTGTTCGTCTTCCTCTTGATGATTACCTACGGGTATATCGGCCCAGCACTGGGTGCGGTGCAGGATACCTACGAAGCCGGTTAAGCGCTGTGTCGCCGTCGCGTCTGATGGGCGCTGATCACATCCTCATACGTCGTGAACAACTCATCCATGATCGCCGTCCATGTCAGGGGGGCGATCGCTTGCCGTGCCGCCTGCCCGATCTGTACGCGCCGGTGCGGATGCTCGACCAGATCGCGCACATGGGCGATCATCGCGTCGCTGTCGTCCCACGGGAACAGATAGCCGCTCTCACCATGCGTGATGATCTCTGGCATCCCGCCGACACGACTGCTGACTACCGCTAAGCCCGATGCCATCGCCTCCGCCGCCACTAGCCCGAAGGTCTCGAAGGGCGACGCGGGAAAGACGAATATATCTGCCGAGGCGTAAGCCGCGCTCAGGTCTTCGCCACTCATATACCCGTTGAAGCTCACACTGCGTCCGGCGAAGTGCGCCTCTAGCTTGGGGCGGTGCGGGCCGTCGCCCACCAGTGCCAGATGCGTCCCCGGCACAGCATCCAGAATATCGCGAATGGCTTCGATGCGTTTTTCAGCGGCGAGCCGCCCGACGTACAGCAAAATCGTCTGATCGCTGTTGCCACTGCTGATGCGCGCCCGCATCTGATCTGACCGGAACGCCGGCGCGAACTGTCCGGCGTGGACACCGCGCCGCCATAAGCCGACACCGCCGAAGCCGTGCGCCTCCAGCTCTTGTACCATATGCCGCGATGTCGCCAGGACGTGGTCGGCTTGCTGGTAAATCAGGCGGTGAATCTGCCACAGCGGGGCTTCAAGAAAGCCGAGTCCGTAGAACTTCGCCCCAGCCATCACATTAGTATGAAACGAGGCGATCACCGGCTTATCCAGCGCGCGCGCATGATGGATGCCGCGTGTCCCGGTGAATGCCGGATTCAAGACATGCACCAGATCCGGATCGAACTGTGCCAGTTGTTGCCGATGGCGCTTGCCGGGGATTGCCATGGTCAATTCGGGATAGAGCGGGAAGGGCATCCCGCGGATTGACACGACCGGATAGCCGGCATAACTCTCGACGTGATCGCCCGCCGCAAAGACGATCGCCTCGGCTCCGATGCGCCGTAAATGCTCCAGCGTCAGGCACATAATCCGCACAATGCCATCAATTTTGGGCAAAAAGACTTCTGTATACAGGGCTACGCGCAAGGGTCGGTCGGGCATAGTTGCTCCTATTCGTTCAGCTGTCACTCCACCCTATATAACGTGTGGCGCGCGCACTCGTCACGGTTTCGCTTCATCGGTTAAAGTTATAAATATCAATATATTCGTCAACTGTGCTCGCTGTACCGTCGAATGTTCGTGTCTCTCCGTCTACTAAAACTGTCACTTGATAATTTTGGCTGCCTTGTGCGCCACATGACGGGTGATAATGTAATTGAACTTGATAAGCCCCTCGTGGCGCATTGCCCGCACTCCAGAAAATATTCTCCACTTGTGCAATATTATTATCACATGGGATAACATCAACATCCAATTCACCACCACTTGTAGAACTAGGATCAGCGAAATAAATACGTTCTTGTCGTGGATCAATTACATGCAAATCCATATCGCCGTTTCCCGTCCAGCGCAGTGTGATCTGTACATCACCTGTCCCTAGCTCAGGTTCATTCGCTTGGGTAGGACTCGGTGTCGGCGGCGGTGGTGTTGGTGTTGGATTGAGTAAAGTCAACTGTAAGCGATAATCTCCAGCTCCATAGCGCGATAGCACACGCACAGTATATGTCCCGCCATCGGCGATCCAGTTGATAGGGCTAAACTTTTTAATTGTTGTATCATCGCCGACGATCTCTATCATTAGTTCACCGTTGCTTTCTTCTAAGGTAGCAACGACCTGTAATTCGTCTCCGACTTCAGTATTGACTTGCCATTCATGAGTTTCGGTTTCATTGATAAAGGCAGTTATTTCACCTATGTCGAGTTGCCCCATGGATTGTGCTTGTATGGGATCGGGAATTGTCATGGCGACATCTTGTGATGATTGTGCTCGACAACTAGCAAGTAAAATTGTGAGTAGACATACAATCAGGTAGCGCATGATAAACCTTATCTTATTAATAAAATGATTTTGACAAAGTTTATTATACACAACGCTCACATAGGCGGCAAATTATTTTACATCGAGGGGACTGCGAGAGTTTCGTCAGAGGGCTTTTTCCGTTGCAAGCTAAAGCATCGCAGCTAAGTGGTGCGGCGGGGAAGCCATCTAAAGTGGCTCTGACCTCGCTGAGATGCGCCTCAGTCCCTTCAGTGGACTTACCTTGCTAGTAGCTAGAGACTTTAGTCTCTGGTGATGGAACGCCCAAGCCATCATGTGGTTATACTGCCCGCGTCACGGTTTCGCTTCAATAGCCCGCGTCGAGATCGACCCGATGCGGCAGGGGGTCGCCGGCATGGGCGCGGTTGAGCATGTCCGCCAGCGCGTGCATCCGCGCTTCTTCGATTTCTGCATGGCGACCGCCGCCGCCCCGATGCGGGCTGAGGACGACGTTATCCAGCGTGTGGAAGGGCACGTCGGCGGGGGCGGTGTGCGACCGTTCATCCGCCGATGACGGGTAGTTATACCACACGTCGAGACCTGCACCGAACAGCGCCCCGCTCTGGAGTGCGTCATAGAGCGCGTGCTGGTCAATGACGGTGCCCCGCCCGACGTTGATCACGATGGCATCGGCGGGCAAGCGTGCGAGTTCATCACTGCCGATCAAGCCCTCAGTTGCCGGTGTGCCCGGCACAGCGAGAATTAGAACATCGGCACGCGGCAGGAGATCAGGCAGGCGCTCGATGCTGTAAATCTCTTGTGCGTCGTCGGCATGGGTGCGCCGCACCCCGATCACGCGCAGTTGCATCGCCGTCAGGATCGCCCCCAGATAGCGCCCGACAGCCCCGTAACCGACGATCAGCGCGGTTTTGCCCCTCAGCAGGCGCAGAGGGGTCGGCGCGTAGCGCGGTGTCCAGTCGTGCTGGCGCAGGGCACGGTCAACCGGCACGGTGCGCTTGGCAACAGTCAGCAAGAGTGTCAGCGCCATCTCAGCAGTGGGCGGCGCGTTATGGTGCAGGTTGTGGACGGCGAGCGTGGGATAATCGCGCAGGGTCTCGCGGGTACTGGTCGGCAAGCCCGCGAAGGGGATAATCAGCGTGTGCAGGTGCGGGCTTGCGTCGAGGACGTGGCGCTCAGGACGACCGGCAACCACGATCTGATAGCGCGGGTCGTCGGGTACGTCGCCCGCTGTGATGTCGATGCCAGCGGCGCTATGTGCGCGCAGGATCGCCAGCGATTCTGCCGGTGCTTCGTGGGCGAGATGAACGGATAGAGACATCGGGCATTTGTCCTTCGGGTATCAGGTAACTATCATGCCCCCGCACGGGCAATCCAACATGACGCGCCGAACGGGGGGCAAACTCAGGCGGTGATCGTCTCGATGCCGCCTAAATACGGGCGCAGAACGTCGGGCACGGTGACACTGCCATCTGCCTGTTGATAATTCTCAAGAATGGCGATAATCACACGCGGGAGCGCGAGTCCACTGCCGTTGAGCGTGTGGACGTATGCCGTCTTTTTGCTCCCATCGGGGCGATAGCGCACCATAGCCCGCCGCGCCTGGAAGGCTTCCACGTTCGAGCATGAGCTAACTTCGAGCCACTCATCACAGCCCGGCGCGTAAATTTCAAGATCGTACTTCTTCGCCGCGCTGAAGCCTAGATCGCCGGTCACGATTTCGAGGCGGCGGAAGGGCAACTTCAACGCGCGGATGATGTCGGCGGCGGCTTCGACCATTTGCTCCAGTTCGTCGTAGCTGGTCTCTGGCGTGACGAACTTGTACATCTCGACCTTCTCGAACTGATGCACGCGCTTGATGCCGCGTGTCTCGCGTCCGGCGCTGGCTTTCTCGCGGCGGAAGCAGGGCGTATGCCCGACGTAATACAGGGGTAAGTCGGCTTCGTCCAGGATTTCGTCGCGGTGAATATTGGTGATGGCGACTTCGGCAGTCGGGATCAGGTAGAGATCGGCTTCCGCGTCCTGATAGACGACATCGGTGAACTTAGGGAACTGTGCCGCGCCATAGAGATTCTGCTCGTAAATCAAATACGGCAAGTACAACTCGGTGAAGCCCTTCTCGCGTGCCATATCGAGAAAGAAGGTGATTAAGGCGCGTTGTAAGCGTGCGCCCCAGCCCTTGAGGATGTAGAAGCGCGTCCCTGCCAGCTTAACCCCGCGCTCGAAGTCGATGATGTCCAGCGCTGGCCCTAAGTCCCAGTGTGCCTGTGGCGCGAAGTCGAATTCGTAGAACGGGCCTTCCGGCTCCCACGGCGTGTTCGCATCATCGCTATCCGCGACGATCACGCTCTCGTGGGGCATATTGGGAATCCAGAGCATATTCTCCTCTAGCTCTGCCTCGATCGTCTTGATCTCGTCAAAGCCAGTATCAACGCGATCGCCCAGCCCGCGCAAGGCGCTAATCAACTGGTCGAATTCGTCCTGTGCGCCGTCGCTGGGGCTGGCGGGGGCGGGGGCATCTTTCTCGCCCTGCATATAAGCAAGCCCTGCGTCCAGATCGCCCGCGTTGATCGCATCGGCGGCGGCGACCGCGAGCGCGGCTTTTTGCGCGGTATCCAGCGTCTTGTTGCCGCGCAAACGGCCCATGGTCTTGTTCATGCTGTTACGCTTGCCCTGCATCGTCTCGATCTCGGTGCGGCGGGTGCGCCGTTGTTCGTCCAGCGCGAGTACGGTATCCACCCGACTGAGGGCGACCTCATCGTTCAACTTGCGGATTTGCGCTTTGACCCAATCGGGATGCTCGCGGATGAGTTCAATATCAAGCATGATGCTTCTCAGCTCCTCTGTGATGACTGGCACAAAATAATACCCTGTAGTGTCTACAGGTCGTCGTGGCTTGTAAAGGGTGGCTATCACACGCCGCCCGTCATTGGTGCTATATCTGCTAGCCTCGCATCCGGTAACTAATCACCCCTGCTGGGGCGTGGGGTGAAAGCCCGCAAGAGTAACTACTCAGGGGCGTTGCCCCCGAACCCCCACAAAGGACGATCGTCCTTTGAACCTGTACCCGCCGAACGCTTCGCGGTCGGCAAAACTGGGGTGCAGGGGAGACATTCCCTGCTGGGGCGTGGGGTGAAACCCCACAAGAAGACTCTACCTGAGCAGTTACGAGTAGTTTGTAACTACTCAGGTCAATTGATTTACGCCAGCTTCTGCCCTCAAGATAAGCACGGTTGAAGTCCCTCTCCTAGCCACATAGTGGCGGTCGGGAGAGGGATTTAGGGTGAGGGTTGAGCAGTTACGAGTAGTTTACAGATTGTACAACACGGATCACGTCGGCATAAAGGGTCAGGATGGATCAATTGACTAAATCGCGTAGGGCGCGGATGACTCGCGGTAAGACCGCCCCCGATGGCGCTTGTAGGTGCAGGTCAACCAGTGGCGTGATCATGCTCACGTCAGGATTGACTTCGATCAAGGTTGCGCCGTGTTGCTTGGCAATGCTGGGCAATTGCGATGCCGGGCTGACCATGCCGGACGTGCCGACGACTAGCATCACGTCGCAATCGCGGCTATATATACCAGCTGTGCCCAGTGCCTCACGCGGGAGTTGCTCGCCGAACCACACCACATCGGGGCGCACGTAAGCGTTACAGAAGGGACAGCGCGGCACATCTTCATAATCGAGCGTCGCCACGTCGATCAGCGTCGGCGTACCCTGACAATCGGCAAAGCACTTGTTGGCGGCGATATTGCCATGCAGATGAATCACATCCTGACTGCCAGCCTGCTCGTGCAAATCATCGACGTTCTGCGTGATGAGCCACACGCTATCTTTGTGCTGGTGCAGGTCTGCCAGCGCGATGTGGCCCGCATTGGGCTGAGATTTGCCGATGATCTCGCGGCGCCACTCGTACCAATCCCACACCAGCTTGGGCGAGCGCCGGAATGCCGATGGGGTGGCGAGTTCCTGCGGGTTGTACTGCGCCCATAAGCCTGTCAGCGCATCGCGGAAGGTCGGCACGCCGGATTCCTTGCTGACTCCCGCGCCGGTGAGGATGGCGATGTGTTGTGCCGCGTGCAAATGCGTCGCGGCGCGTTCGATCTGTGCTGGTGCGATGTCCATGTGTCGTATCCTCCATATGCTATCACCGTGCTTATCATATCACGGGCGATGTATACCCAAATACATGAACCTTGTGAGAAAAGGTACAAATATGCCTCAGGATGCATGTATAATGGTACTACGTTAGACATGAAGGCAAACTTTGATGACCATCGACTGGGGAATTGTTCCATGTTTTGCGGGCGTTGCGCCCGATGTGTTGCAACGCTTGGACAAAGCGTCACACACGCATATTTATCAGGCTGGCGCGACGATCTTCAGCGAGGGCTTACGCTGTGCCGGTTTTCACGTTGTTACCGAAGGCTTGGTACGGATTTATCGCATTAGTCCGGAGGGACGCTTGCACACCTTACGCCTCTTGCGCCCGCTCGCGTCTTTCAACGAAGTGGCGGCGGTGGATGGCGGCGCGAATCCTTATAATGCCGTCGCCGTCACCGAAGTGACGATTGTCCGCCTGAGTCATGAGCATTTGATGGACTTGCTGACCAACGAGCGCGATCTGTTGCAGAATTACGTGCAGGCGCTAGCTCATATGAACCGCGAGTATATCGAACGGCTTGAGGATATGACCTTCCGCACGATTCCCTCGCGCCTCGCTAAACTCTTCTTACATGAGACGACCTACGCCGATCAGATCAGCGCGACCCCGACACAACTCACCCAGCAGGAGATTGCCGCGGTGCTCGGCACTACCCGCGAAGTCGTCGGACGTGCCCTGCGTGGCTTGCTGAATGCTGGTTTGCTCCGTAAAGAGGGGCGGCAGGTTTATATTGCCGATCGTGAAGGTTTAGAGTATCTCGCCCAGACAAACGAAATGCCGGAGACGATCAAACACCGCTAGGGTGATGCCCGATCACGTCAACTGCGCCCGCCGTCATGGTGGGGCTTGCGTTTGCGCTTGCGTTTGGCAGAAGGTGGCGCGGTGACCCGTCGATAAACGCCCCATGCCATGCTCATCAGCACCAAAATCAACAGGATAACTAAAGTAAACATAATGGTGTGTGTTGCTCTCTTGTGTGGATTGACGATCTGTATCGGGGCGGACGACAGCACCCGCCCGCCTCGTGGCTTATTCGCCGATGGCTTTCACGCCCAGTTCGATGCTCTTCTTCGGGCTGACTTTCACCTGTTCGTCTTGCACGACACCGTCTTCGTCAATCACCCAGTGTGAGCGCGTGACACCGAAGAAGGTGTTGCCGAACATCGACTTCTCGCCCCATACGCCCCACGCATCCAGCACTTGATGCTCGGTATCGCTGAGCAGGTCGTAGGGCAAGTTCTCTTTCTCCTGCCACTTCTTCAAGTCCTCAGGCGCATCAGGGCTGATCCCGAGTACGACCGCATTATTGGCTTCAATCTGTGGGAAGCTATCGCGGAAGCCGCACGCCTGACGGGTGCAACCGGGGGTATCGGCTTTGGGGAAAGCGAATAAGATCACTTTCTTCCCACGAAAATCACTGAGTTTCACCATCTCGCCATCTTGATTCGGCAGTTCAAAATCGGGTGCGGTCTCGCCGACTGCGGGCATGAGTAACTCTCCTTCTATCTATCTATCCGTTGATTGATGATTAGGCATTATTTTCGGTCGCAGATGATTGTCGCACAAAATCCAGCGCGATTTGAATACTTTCTGCGGGTTCTATACCGATTCTCATCTCATGCAGGATACCGTCCGCGTCGATGCCCCAGTAGCTACGCTTGATGATCGGCAACTTCAAAAGCCCCATTATATCCATGCCCCACGCGCCATAGAGCGCGAGCATCTCGTGCTTGGTATCGCTCAGCAGGGGATAGGGAATGTTGTTGATGCGCTTCATCAGGCTTAGTTCAAAGCGCGAGTCGGCGCTGACACCGAGCACGATCGCACGATGCGTATTGATTTCGGGATATTCATCACGAAAGCCGCAGACTTGCTTGGTGCATTGGTAGGAGTTGGCTTTCGGGAAGGCGAAGATCACGACTTTTTGCCCGCGATAATCGCTGAGGCGAACGGTCTCGCCCCCTTGATCGGGTAATTCAAAATCTGGTGCTTCTTTGCCGATTTCGACCATCATATCTTTCATCTTCAATTCCGATGCTATAATTTGTTTGCATAGATTTAGCATAAACGACGAAAATAATACAAACGACAGAACTATTTAAGCTCAAGATGAGGGCTTCGCCAACTGGACGATGATCTCAATCAATGTGCGCCATTTGCGGCGTGCTGGTGCAGTGAAATCTAACAATCGCACCTGCGCGGTCGATCGTGTTTCGTCTACCGCTTGGCTGAGCGAGACGACGACCAGCGGCTTATGTAAATCCTGCGCGTAGTGCAATTCCCAGTTATACGCACAATCGCGGAAGGCATCGCTATCGACGACGACGATCACGGCCGCCTCGCACATCAAGCCGTAGATCGTGTTGTTGCTGCTCCTCTGTGGCGAGCGCACAATCGGCAGGTCGTACGCTTGTAAGTAAGCCTGTAGCACGTCAGCGATCCCCTCATCGGCAGGATCGACGGCGATATAAATCGTGGATTCAGTTGCCATGAAACAAACTTTCTCGGTGAGCATCAATAATTAGAACAAGTGTATCACATGCGTGCCGGCTCTGCTAGGGTATGCTGGCGGGGATGCGCCCGTTCTGCTAAAGACGGATTCGCTGTAGCAACCTCTTACATTTCGGCTCTCATCCCCTAGCCCCTTCGCCCGATCGCTAGCGCTGGGCTATACCGTTACCCACATCTTTTTGGGGGGATGGTTGAGGGATACTGAACGCGATTTTATACCGATAAATATTACATAATTTATTTTTTGTTATGAAACCTTCATGCTTCTCCGACGATGTAATGAATATACTAGATAACAATATAAATTACGATACGAATTATGGTGACACAATCGGAGAACACAACAGACGTTGATCAATATGCGATCCAAACAAATACCGCCCGCGCCGTTGACGAATTTATCGACTGCCTGAGCGAGTTCTATCATCGCCATGATGATACCACCACGCGCCGTCTGATTGTCGATGTGCGCGTCCTTGATAGCGACCAGATTCGCTTGCTGGCCTTGCAACTGCGCGAAGTCGTCGCCTATCAACCGCGCCAGATGACCATTTACTTCGCGCTCGTATTAGTCGATGAGCAGACCGTCGACATCGCGATCGCCTTGCTCAAGACGATTTTCCAGCGCGATACCGTACAGTACTTCACACGGATTGATACCGCCCATCAATGGCTCGCGCTCATCGACTGAGCGCGAGCGCCGTCTCATCCCCCGCGCACAATCCACCATCAAAGACCTACCAAATGTTCATCAAAATCGCATAATCATGAGAAAAATGTCGAATTCGCATTTGATTCTGTGCAAAATATTAAAAAATTTGTTATATTAAATTGGGCAAGTTATCTATTTAACAAGCAAAATCAGCTTGCTAAACTGAACTTGCTAGGAATTAAAAGTTTCGGGTCTTTCGTATTTTGCGTGGTCACGCTCTTTTTGTCCCCTTTTTGAAAAAAGGGAACGCCAAAAACTTTTGCTCTTTGAACGCTGTGCGTTCAAAATGAACAAGGTCAAGGAACGATAGTTCCTTGTGGGAGTGTGGGGGCAACGCCCCTGCCACAAAAACCACGCAAAATCCCAAAGAGCCAAAGTTTCCTAATATATTACGCTTATACAGGAGTATCACATGCTTAAATCGTTGCGATTGAAAGTAATTTCAACCGTACTTGTGATTGCGACTCTGGCACTTGCTGGTCTCGTAGTTGCACAGGAAGAACCCGCGCCGGGTGATGGTGGCGTGGTCGTCTGGGGGAACCAACGTGGTTCAACCAATATCGGCCCGCTGATGCCGATCCGTTGCTCGGGTGTGGATTGCGCCGACATGAACGGCTTGATGTATCCCGACTTCATCGGTCTTGATCCGGCGACCCTCAGCTTCCAACCTTACACGCAAGACAACCTCGTCAGCAATGCGCTGGCAACCGGTTGGGAAGTGGAAAACGACGGTCTGCGTTACGTCTTCACCTTGCGTGATGACATGACATGGAACGACGGCACCCCGATCACCGCTAATGACATTTACTTCAGCTTCCTCGCTATCCAAAATGGTGAAGATGTCGGGCTGTCCAGCAGTTACGGCCCCGCCCGTGCTGATATTGCCAATGTCGAAGTGATCGATGAGACAACCGTCGCTGTCGAGTTCAACGAATCAAACTGCCTCGCCTTGAACCGCGCTGCACTCGTCACCCCGCTTCCGGCACATGCTTATGGCTTCGACCCGTCCGCACCGGATGAATTCGACTTCACCAGCCTCAACGGTCACCCCTTCGATACTGAACCGACCGTGACCAGCGGCCCGTACAACTTCAACCGCATCGAGCCGGGTACGGCGATTTATCTGGAAGATAACGCTGATTACGTCGATGGCCCGACCCTCACCGAAGGTCTCGTGTACCTCGATGTGACCGATTACAACGTGATGGCTGAACGTCTGATCGCCGGTCAAGAAGGCGACGTGAACTTCATGTTCGAGCCGGACAACGCCGTCCTGCCCAACCTGCGCGAGAGTGCCGAAGCACAAATCTTTGAAGCACCGGGTACCATCTGGCACTACGTGGCGCTCAACATGGCTGATCCCAACAACCCGCAACCGGGCTTTGATGAAAATGGCGACCCCATCGACCAAGGCATCCACCCGATCTTCGGCGATGTGCTGGTGCGTCAAGCCCTGCAACACGCTGTCGATATTGAAGAAATCATCGCCGGCGCGCAAAACGGTAACGCGAGCGCAATGGTGACCGGCACCATCCCCAACGCCTTCACCCTGCATCCAGAGCTGGAACGTCGTCCGTTCGATCTCGATGATGCCCGCGACCTGCTCGACGAAGCTGGCTGGGTCGAAGAAGGTGATCCGCTGGTGGATGGTGGCGACGGTCTGCGCGTCTGCCGTGGGTGCCTCTACAGCGTCGAAGTCGATCCGTCCTTCGAAGGTACGCCGCTCACGTTCGAAATCATGAACGTCGGTGATGCCCGTAACGACGTGTCGATCATCCTGCAAGACAGCTTCGCCCAAGTGGGTGTCGATATGGAAATCGCCGTGCTGGACTTCAACACGATGTATGATGGCCGCATGGGCACGCAAACCTTCGATGCCGCTGTCGCTGGCTGGCGTGGTGGGATCCCCTTCAACGCTGACCAACGGAGCTTCTTCGGTGCCCAATCCGACATCCCGGATACCACCGGTAGTGGCGAATACGGCTTCAACTTCGGCTCATGGTACAACGAAGAGTTCGAAGACCTGAGCGAATACATCTTCGCCGGTGCCGCTGAAGATGGCTGTGACGAAGAACTGATCAAGGAAGCCGCTTACCGCGTGCAAGAGATCATGTACGACGAACAACCGTACCTGTTCCTCTACGCGCTCAACAGCGCCTTCGTCGCCCGTAATGACATCCAAAACTTCGATCCCTTCCCGGCACAAGGTGTCTGGAACATCGACTCGTGGTACGTCGCGCAGTAAGCGCACGCATCCGCGCATCACTTTCTTGAAGGTGGCAGAGGCTCGTCTGAAGGCTCTGCCGCCTTCTTTGATTCACATCCAATCACAACGGCATCCCATCATCATCCATCTATCATCAATTGATGATTGAATGAAAACTGTTAGAATAAGGGATATGCGTTTTGCTCGTATGGTCGCGCGTTGTCAGTGCAAGTGTGGCGCTTTGGGATACGCTCCTATGTCGAAGGTGTGCAACAGTCATTTAGGGCTTTGCCCTAAGACTCATGAGCTTTTTCAAAAGCTCAACCAAAACTTTCACAGGGTGGGGGACAGCGTCCTACTTTGCACAGACTTTACACATGAGCCTTGGGATAAATGCCCGAAGCCCCCGCCAGTGCTTGGCGCTGGCATCATCGCTCGGGCTATATGGATGGCGCGCCGCTCTAGCAACCGTATATCACACACAGTTGTAAGGTTTTTGACCATGACAAAATATGTTATTCGTCGCTTCCTACAGGCGCTACCGACGCTGGTAGGGATTACGATTATCGCATTTGCAATTATGTCGCTGGCTCCCGGCGGCCCGACAACCGCGCTCGGCTTCAATCCTGATCTGACCCCGCGCCAACGGGCGGCCATGGCGGAAGCCATCGGCGTGGATGACCCCTGGCCCGTCCAGTATTTGCGCTGGCTCTTCGGCGATGCGGCCTATATCGCCGGTGGTGAACGGGCGTGGCGCGTCGATATTGGCACCGATACGCCCGATGGCAAGTATTACATCTTCAGCGCAGGGTCGGCTTGTGCGCCGGACGAAGCGAGCGAAACGGTGAACATGGACGAGTGCCTGCTTGAATCGGGGAGTATCGTCAGTGTCGCTGATGTTGAGCTACCGCCGGATTTCGTCGGCACGAATGCCGCCGAAGCCCCCGGTGATTTGCCGGTCGATTTCGACGATTTGCCAGAACTCACGCCGGAATTACAGCGGGGTGCAGCGCTCGAACAAGCCTATTACATCCCCAATCTGCCGATTACGGCGTGGCGGGTGTCGCTGGACGATGAGTATTACATCTTCGACGCGACAACCGGTGGCTTGCTAACACGCGGCAACCTCGACGAGATACCGGAAGCTCTGCTGGGGACTGACCCCGCCGAAGCCCCGCGCACCCGTCAGGACTTTGAAGATATTCCCGATCTACTGGCGGATAACAACTTGATCTCGGCAGAAGTCGCCGATGATTATGATGATCTGGTGCGCGAATACGAAGCCGCCCTCCGCGCTGACCCCGAAGCCGATGTCGAACATCCGCTAACGCCCTTCGTTAGCGCCGGCTTCCTCGCAGCTTACGAAACGCCGGCATGGCGTTTGATGACCGATGTCGATAATTATCTGATCGTCAGCGCTATCACTCGCGAAGTGTTCGCCCGTGGTAGTGCGATCCGCGTCACCACCGATGTTCTCGACGCGCCGCGCATGGGCTACGCCGCCTCGCACTCGCCGGACAATTTGCCGGTGCAGAGCGATGATTTGGGCGATCTGCTGACGCAATTGCTGGAATCAAACCCGCGCATCGACGATTTCTGGTATCTGCCGAGCTACGGTGGCACAACAATTTGGGGCGGGCGTTTGATGCCGATCTTCGACACGCAAGCCAACCCGATCGGCGAGAAGCTAGGCGATCGCTGGGGGATTCTACGCGGTGACTTCGGGGTGTCGGTTCTGTCACAACGGCCGGCGATGGAAGTGATCTTCGAGCGCCTGCCGGCGACGATCGAACTCGGTCTCGCGTCGCTCTTCCTCGGTTTGACCATCGGCATCGTCGTCGGCGTGATCGCGGCAGTCTATCAGGGCAGTTGGTTCGATCAGGTGACGCGCGTCGGCGCGGTGGTCGTCTCATCGATTCCGGTCTATTGGCTGGGCTTGATCTTGCTCTTGCTGTTCGGCTCGCAGTTGGGCTGGTTGCCGATGGGCGGGCGCTTGCCCAATACCATCAGCGGCGAGTATACGCTGTGGGATCGCCTCTCGCGCTTGATCTTGCCGGTGTTCACGCTCTCGAGCTTCTCGATTGCGACTTTCTCGCGCTATATGCGTGCCTCGCTCTTAGATGTGCTGGGGCAGGATTACATCCGCACCGCCCATGCCAAAGGCGTGAAGCCGCGCACGGTGTGGTTTCAACATGGGATGCGAAACGCCCTGATCCCGATCGCGACGATCTTAGGCCCATCGCTGACGCTGGTCATCACCGGCGCAGTGCTGACAGAGACAATCTACTCGTGGCCGGGCATGGGTCGCCTGCTGGTGAACGCCGTCCAACAGACGGATTACAGCATCATCATGGGGATTGTGATCCTCGTGTCGATCGCGACCATTCTCGGCTATCTCATCTCAGATATTTTGTACGCGCTGTTTGATCCGCGTATCCGCTTAGACTAAGGAGTAGACATCATGGCATCTAACGATAATGTCGCACAACTTAAATCAGAACAGCGCGAAGCCGAAGAGGTCTTTCAGAATAATTCGCTCTTGGCAACGGCGTTGCGCCGCTTGCGTAAGGATTATCTGACCCTCGTCGCGATTATGATGCTAGTCTTGATGACTGTCTTCTCGTTTTCAGAGCCGCTGGTCTCGGATTACTTCAACGTCAATTATACCGCGCCTAGTTCTGATCGGCGCTTCTTGCCCATCGGCGCCGAGGGGCACCCCTTCGGCACGGATAACCTCGGGCGCGATATGCTGGCGCGTCTGTTACGGGGCGGGCAAATCTCGATCTCGATCGGGATCATCGCCGCCCTCGCCTCGACTTTCCTCGGCGTGACGGTCGGCTTGATCGCCGGATACTATCAGGGCGGGACTTTTTCGATCGTTGATGATGCCATCATGTGGTTCATCACGACGCTGAACTCGATCCCGCTTTTGCTCTTGTTGATCTTGCTAGCATCAGTGCTGACTCCGTCCATCTCCGTGTTGATCGGCATCCTGACGCTGGTCTCGTGGTCAGGCACGATGCGCCTGATTCGCGGCGAGACGATCTCACAGCGCAGTAACGAATACATCGTCGCGGCGAAAGCGATGGGCGCGGGCGACCTGCGCGTGATGTTCCAGCACATCCTGCCCAATACGCTCTCGGTCTTAATCACGTCGCTGGCGATCCAAATTGGCACGATCATCCTCGTCGAATCGGCGCTGTCCTTCCTCGGCTTGGGCGTGCGCCCCCCAGAACCCAGCTGGGGTAATATGCTGACCTCGGCACAATCGTACTTCCGGCAAGCGCCGCATATGTCGATTTTACCGGGGCTGTTCATCGTGATAACGGTGTTGAGTACCTATCTGGTCGGGGATGGTCTGCGCGATGCCTTCGATCCGCGCAACCTGAACTAAAGCCTACCCACAGCACACCGGGCGAGACGGCGTATCAGCCTTGGTCTCGCCTGTGTTGGCGCGTCAGGCTTGCATCCGATGCACAAAATCACCGATGAAGCCGCCGTCCTCACTGGCGATCAACACGCCGGCTTGCTTGGTGATGCGTAACTCGCCCAGGTGCTTAATCAGTTGGTTGATCTGCTGGCGCATAATCATCATCACATCATCCCACACCACATCCTCTGGCAAGAATGGCTCGCGCAGATCACGCGTACTCTCAAGGTACGCCATCGCCGGCTCAACATCGGAGAATACGAGATCGCTGGGCAGGTCATGGCGCACGACGGCGAAGAAATGCCGCGATAACACGCGTGTGCCGTTTTCCAGCGCGAAGCGGTCGCTGGGGAGTTCCGGCGCGCGCACCTGTGCCGCCCCACTGCGCGTTAACAACACGATGGCACGCCGCATCAACACCTGTAGCTCGGGCATGGTGTTCATGCTGTTGGTGGCGACGGCGATTAGCCCGCGCGGTTTGAGGACGCGCCGCAACTCGCCCACAGAGCGATCGACATCATCGACGTGATACAGCATGTGATTCGCCATCACAATGTCGAAGGTATCGTCGGCATAGGGCATGTCGGCCACGTCGCCAATCGTGATCGGCACGCGCTGGTCCAAGCCCGGATGCCGCTTGACCATTGACTCGATCAGATCAATGCCGTGATAGTGCAAGTCGGTCGGGCGTTTGGCGATCTTGCTGTAATATAAGCCGGGACCACATCCCACATCGAGCAAGGTCTCGCCCCCCGTCCAGTCGATGCGGTCGAGCACCCAATCGGCAAAGCTCCGATCTGGAATCGTGTATTTATCGTGTGTTTCCTGGCGAATTCGCAAGTTTTCATCGGTTGCGTAATGCCGCCGTACCATTTCTTGATTTTCTGATGTCATAGATCATCCAGTGTGGAATATGCATATTAGCCAGACTTACAGTTAAATATACTACCTGCGCGCGAGATTGCAACTTGTTGCCGCGCCTTTTTCAGTCGCCCGTGTCGATCACGTCATCCGCCTGCAACCACGCCTGCAAAGCCGTCGCTAACACCGCGTTGCCGTGCGCGTTCAGGTGCATATCATCGACGTGATAGAGCGCTTCGCCCGCTTGTGCCCGCGCTGTGAAGATGTCGATCGGATCGTAACAGGTGAGGTCAAGCTCCGCGCACAGCCCGTGCATCGCCATCCGTGCCGAGCGCAGGTCATCGAGCGTTGCCGGCCCCAAATCGGGGCGCGTCAGGTGCGCGTAGACTTCTTCGCGTGTCGGGATCAGCACGACGACCATCCGCCCGTCCCAATCGGCAATCAGCGTTTGCGCCTGCTGGAATGCCGTGCGCGATTGCTGATAGCCAATCTGGTTATCGCGGCGCGTCATATCGAGCGCGACTTGCTCATAGCGACTGCCGAAGATCAGCAGATGCTCGTCATCCGCGCCATAGGTCACGCGGTAGGGCTTATGAAAATCGGCTTCGCTCTCGGCAAAGCCTTCAAACTCGCCGGTGAGGGCGGTCTGGGCGACGGCGTAGGCGACGCTGTGGCGGCGTAACCACTGATGCCAGCCCGCCGTTGCTGGCGCGTCGTCGGCGGTGTCCTCTGCGATGGGGGCGATCTCCTCACGGAAAACAGCCAAGCCATAATCCTCGTTGAAGTCGTTGCCAAAGAATTGCCAGATCACCAGTGGGGGCTGTAAGGGTGCGCCGAAGTCGCGCAGGATGCGATAATGACTGGTGCTACCGGTGACGGGTTGGCTCAGGTTGACGGTGCCGAGCCCGCTTTGTTGGGCGAATTGATCGACCCAGCAATCCGCCCGCTCGACAAAACAAAAGCCGAAGCTATCGCCGACGACCACCGCATCGACTTCAAAATCGACCGGATCTGTACGAAAGCCGATGCCGCCGCCGTCCCACAGGTCAATTGTCGTCAGCGCGAAGCGCACGCGCGGACTGCCGTACTGAAGCTCATCGGTGATGCCCGGACGGAGCGCGTAATAATGATCGCGGTTCTGTTGCCATGCGGGTGTCCACGTATCGCTGTAGGGTTGTCCCGTCAGCACCCAGTTGGCGCTAATCTGCAAGCTGGGTGGCAACACAGGCACAGCCCAGCGCAAGAGACCTTCCAGCAGGGCGAT
Source organism: Anaerolineae bacterium (assembly GCA_034437755.1). Taxonomy (GTDB): domain Bacteria; phylum Chloroflexota; class Anaerolineae; order Aggregatilineales; family Phototrophicaceae; genus JAUZRW01. Next base: position 32,857 of record DAOTTV010000095.1, read on the forward strand.
AATGATGATGCAATTGATGGCGACGATGCCACTGATGCGAAGGGTGCGTTGTATCACTCGTTTTCGGACTCCTCATAAGCTCACCCGCCGCATTATAGCACATCGCCCCGCGTCTGTTGATGTCTCCCTCTTAATTCTGCGCTTGATCGTCTGTGCTATCGGCGCTGGTCGCGCTGTCGTCCGCGTCAACGGGCGGGGTGTCCTCATCTTCCATCGCCATTTGCAACAGCGTCTTAGTATCGCGGATTTCGTCCGTCTCTTTTTCCAGCACGACAAAGCCCCAGACCATCTCAGCGCCGGTACCGCCGCCCGCCGTCATGATCTGGTAGCCTTCGTTGACGAGGCGCGTCAGTTCGTCCTCGCCCTGTTCGCGTCCCTCACGGTCGTTGATGAACGTTACAATCTTCACACGTTTTGGCATGGTGATTAATCCTCATAGTCGCACACCCCGCACGCTCGCCGGATGTGATCGGAAATAAAACAGGGTCTTTCGTATCTTGCGTGGTCAAGCTCCTTTTGTCCCCTTTTTGAAAAAAGAGAACACCAAAAATTTTTGGTGTTTTGAACGCGCAGCGTTCACAATGAACAAGGCTAAGGAACGATAGTTCCTTGGGGGGGCGGGGGCAAAGCCCCTGCGACAAAAACCACGCGACATCCCAAAGAGCCATAAAACAAATGCTCTCGGATGTGGCGTAATAAGGCTCCCTTAGAGACTATCGAACTCGCTTGATCTGATTCTATTGTACAGAGAGGGGCATATTTGCGCTACTGACGACAGGTTAGAACGTGGGTCAAAGAACCGACTCTCTGACGAGTCTCTCGTGGACAATGTTACATATTGTTAATCTCCTCATCGGGCGATCGACGTATAATAAAAGAGCGCGTCTATATAATTCTTACATTGGTGCGCGTAAGACTCCTCTGCTCAATCTACTCTGAATGGGTAGAGGGTAACGCCTGTCTTTCATAACATGACACCATTTTTTTGGGGATACAGATTGATGAACCCAACAACTGTGCTGAGCAACCGCTATGCTTTTTCGACCGAAGATGACCAGACATTCATCGGGCAGGGGGGGATGGGTTCCGTCTATCGCGGGCTTGATACCACCACCAACACGCCCGTTGCTGTGAAGATGCTCAAATCGGATCTTATCGCGCGTGATGACGACGCACTGCAACGCTTTCAACTGGAAGGCGAAGCCCTGCGCCAGCTTAATCACCCCAATATCGTCAAGATGCTGGACGCTGTTGAATACGGGGGCGTGCATTATCTCATCATGGAATACGTCAGCGGCGGGTCTCTGCGTGATGTGCTGGAGAGCCAACCACGCCTGACCATCCAGCGCACGCTATACACCGCGCTCGATGTCGCGGATGCGCTGACGCGCGCGCACCGCCTGCGTATCCTGCACCGCGATATTAAGCCCGATAACGTGCTGATTGCCGACGACGGCACGCCGCGCCTGACGGACTTCGGCATGGCGCGCATCAAGGGCGAGCCGCAAATCACACAGGACGGCGCGATTGTCGGCACGATGGCTTATCTCGCGCCGGAAGCCTTCTACGGCGAAGCCCCCGACGAACGCACCGACATCTGGGCACTCGGCGTGATGCTCTATGAGATGCTCGCCGGCCAGCGCCCCTTTGCCGATTCCCAACCGGCGGCACTCATCCACGCGATCATGACCAAACCCGTGCCCGACCTAGAACAGGCGCGCCCCGATGCGCCGACCGCACTGGTCGATTTAATCTATCGTATGCTGAGCAAAGACCGCACCGCCCGTATTCCCAGCGTGCGCTTGATCGGCGCAGAGGTCGAAGCGCTGATTCGGGGCGGCACGACGACCAGCCTCAGCCCGGCGGCCACCGTCGTTGACTCGACCGGACGCTTTGAAATCAACACGGATGGCGTTACACCGATGGTGGATACAGGCGCGAGTACCGCGCGCGTCAAAGCGCCCAACAACCTCAGCAATCCGCCCACACAATTCGTCGGGCGCGAGCGCACGCTAGACACGCTCCAACAATTAGTCGAGGATGGCAACCAGCTGATTACCCTGCTAGGCGGGGGTGGCGTGGGTAAGTCGCGCATCGCGCAAGAATTCGCCCGACAAAACCTGGCGCGCTTCAGCGATGGCGTGTACTTCGTGGCGATGGCGGGGGTCGATGAGCCGGATTTCATCATCCCGACAATTGCCGAGCAGATCGACTTCACCTTCGGCAACGATCTCCAGCGCGATTTGATCGACTTCATGCGCGATAAACACCTCCTGCTGGTGATCGACAACGTTGAGCATTTGATCGACGGTGCCAACATCATCGGCGAGATCGTCAATGCCGCGCCCGATCTGACGGTGATCGTCACCTCGCGCGAGCGCCTGCGCCTGCGCGGTGAGCAAGTGTTTGAGATCGACGGGATGCAAGTGCCATCCGTAGGCGTGCAATCCGTCACTGACATCATCGGCTATCCCTCGGTGCAACTCTTCTTGCAGAGCGCCCACCGCGTCCAGCCCGATTTTGAGATCGACACGCCCGCTACAGCCGACTGTGTCGCGCAGATTATCCGTCTCGTCGGTGGCTTGCCACTCGGCATCGAACTCGCGGCGGCGTGGCTAGAGATGTTCCCGCTTGATGAGATCGTGACCGAGATCGAAAATAGCCTCGACTTCCTAGAAACTGACCTGCGCGACGTGCCCGAACGGCATCGCAGTATCCGCGCGGTGTTCGAGTACTCATGGAATTTGATGAGCGAGAATGAGCGCGACGTGTTCAAGAAATTGTCGATTTTTCGCGGCGGCTTCGAGCGAGAGGCGGCGCAGAAGATCACCGGCGCGAGCTTGCGTAACCTGACCAGCCTCGTCAACAAATCGCTGATCTCGCGCAATCCCGACGGGCGCTATTATATCCAGAAGCTCCTGCGCCAATACGCCGAAGATCGCTTCCGTGCGGACGATGCCACCGCCATGACGACCATGAAAGCCTTCGCCGAGTATTATTGCGCGTTCATCGCGAAGCTGGCACCAGTCTATAACACCAGCAAAGAGAAGAGCGCGATCGAAGCGATCGACAAAGAACTCGAAAATGTCCGTACCATGTGGCACAAGGTCATCACCTACGGGCATCATGATATGCTGGCAGATGGACTCGAGACGATGCACTTCTATTACATCGCGCACAGCATGTTCTACGAAGGGCGGGCGATGTTCAGTGATCTGGCAGAGAGCCTACAAGCCGCCGGTCGCGAAGACGATCTCTACTGGCGCGCGCGCATCCGGCAGGCGTGGATTATGACGCGCCTCGGACAGTATGAAGACGTGATGCGCTATGCCGAAGGCGGCTTGGCGCACTTCGACGGTGAGCAAACGACCGAAGTCACGCACGCCCTCAATCAGATCAGCTATGTGTATATGATGCGCGGTCAACTGGACGAGTCGAAAGCGGTTGCGCGGCAGGCGCTGGAGACAGTCGCCGTGAGCGAAGATAAGACCGCGTGGTTCATGGCGATGGGCAATCTGGGCTACGCGCACTATCTCGCCGGTGAACTGCGCGATGCGCGCGTCCTCTACGAAGAGGTGATGGCGCTCGCGCCGGAGATGGATTACTCGCCGACGGGTATCGCCTATGGGCACAACAATCTGGGCGAAATCCTGCGCGATATGGGCGAGGTCAACCGGGCGCTGGAACTCTTCAAACGCGCCTATAAGATTTTCGACAGCATCAAGCAGAAGCGCGGCATGGCGTTCTCGCTGAATAATATCGGCGGCGTGGTGTTCATTCAGGGGGCGTATCAAGAGGCGAAAACTTACTATCAACGCGCCTATGACCTGAACAAAGAAATCGGGGATCGTGCTGGGCTGGCCCACTCGCTGAGTGCGCTGGGCAACGTCGCCATCACACAGAGCGATTATGACTACGCCCAGAAAAAATACGAGGAGAGCTTACGCATCCGGCGCGAGATGGGCGATAAGGGCGGCATCGCAGACTCGCTATCTGACCTTGCTCGTAA
>DAOTTV010000096.1:0-6145 GCA_034437755.1 Anaerolineae bacterium
ACTACTCAGGTAGAGTCTTCTTGTGGGGGGTCACCCCACGCCCCAGCAGGGGATGTCTCCCCTGCACCCCAGTTTTGCCGACCGCAAAGCGTTCGGCGGGTACAGGTTCAACGAACGATCGTCCGTTGTGGGAAGTCGGGGGCAACGCCCCTGAGTAGTTACAAAATATATATGTATACACTCATCGGCATCTATGCCGTGCGCTATTCAACACCGGACACGCCTGCGCCCTCACGATTTGACAGCATACGCTTGCCATCGGCTCAGCGTCGTTTAAAATGGGGAGCGACACAACAACTTAGCAACGAATAGACTGAAGGTTTACATAGTGGAAATTCTTACACTGAATGGCAATTGGCAATTAACCCGCCGTGATACCGACGCGACGATACCGGCAACAGTGCCGGGATGCGTCCACACGGCATTAGAAGCCGCAGGCGAGCTAGACGATCCGTTTTACCGCGATAACGAACGTCAGCAAATGTGGGTCGGCGAGACGAATTGGCGGTATCAGCGCACCTTCACCGTCAGCGACGACTTGCTCAAGCGCGATCATGTGCTGTTGCGTTGTCACGGCATTGATACGCTGGCGACGATCACGCTCAACGGTAGCGACATCGCCCGCACGGATAATATGTACCAGACGTATGAATTCGATGTCAAAGCGCATCTGCAAGCCGGCGAGAACAGCATCACGATTGACATCGACGCGCCCCTGCCCTATTTACGCCAGCGCGATGCCGACGACGGCGAACTGTATGCGTGGAGCGTGGGCGCAGAACGGCTACATTCGGGCGCGTACCTGCGTAAGATGCCGAGCAACTTCGGCTGGGACTGGGGGCCGCAACTGGTGACCAGTGGCATCTGGCGTGATATTGAACTCGTCGCCTATGACACGGCACGCCTTGACGGTGTGCTGATTACGCAGGATCACAGCGAGACGGGCGTACAGCTGACCGTCGCCGTGACCAGCATTGACGGCAGCGGTCTACAGGCACAGGTGACGCTCTTACTCAACGATGAGACGGTCGCCAAGCCGGACGCACTGACGCTGGATCTGCCGACAGGCACGGTGACAATCGACGTGCCCGACCCACAATTGTGGTTTCCGTATGGGATGGGCAAGGGCAAACGCCAGCTTTACACAGTGCAAGTCGTACTGAGTGATGGCGATGGCAAGCCACTGGATACCGTGAGCAAGCGCATTGGCTTACGCTCGCTGGAACTGGTGGTCGAGGAAGATGAATGGGGCGAGAGCTTCTACTTCACGTGTAACGGCGTGCCTTTCTTCGCCAAAGGTGCGAACTGGATTCCGGCGGATGTCTTTCCATCGCGCTTGACCCGCGCCGATTATGACGACCTGCTCCAGAGCGTGACCGCCGCCAACATGAACATGCTCCGCGTGTGGGGCGGTGGCATCTACGAGAGCGACGACTTCTACGAGCTATGCGACGAATACGGCATCACCGTCTGGCAAGATTTCATGTTCGCTTGTGCGACATACCCCGCCTACGACGACGATTTCATGGCGACGGTGCGCGCCGAAGCCGAAGATAACGTGCGTCGCCTGCGGCATCACGCCTGTATTGCGCTGTGGTGCGGCAACAACGAGATTGAGCAAGGCTTAGTCGGCCCAGATGAGACATGGACAGCAACCAGCATGGGCTGGGCTGATTATCGCAAGCTGTTCGATGACTTGCTGGGGTCTGTCGTGCGCGACCACGCGCCGCAGGCATCGTATATCCCCGGTAGCCCGTACAAAACCAGCGGCGACCGCAACGACTGGGCCAACCCCGATAACGGCGACGCGCATCTGTGGGGCGTGTGGCACGGCAAAGAACCCTTCGAGTGGTATCGCACGCAGGATCACCGCTTCGTCAGCGAATTTGGCTTTCAATCGTTCCCAGAGCCGGATACCGTCTACGGCTTCACCGAACCGGACGACCGCACCATCACCAGCGACATCATGCAGTATCATCAGCGCAGTGACATCGGCAACGATACCATCATGCACTACTTGCAGGAGTGGTTCAGAGTACCGAACTCGTTTGAATCCACGCTGTGGCTGAGCCAGATTGTGCAAGGGTTGGCGATGAAATACGCGGTCGAACACTGGCGGCGCAATATGCCGCGCACGATGGGCACGCTTTACTGGCAGTTAAACGACCTGTGGCCCGCGCCTAGCTGGGCATCGATCGACGTACACGGGCGCTGGAAAGCCCTGCACTATATGGCACGCCGCTTTTACTCGTCGCTGTTAATCAGCGGGGTGGATCGGCAAGAAGATGATGCCGTCGAGATTCACATCACCAGCGATCTCGCCGACGAACGGCGCGTGACGGTGCGCTGGACAATCACCGACTTGCAGGGCGGCATCCTCAACGAGACCCAACGCCACCTCAACGCCCCCGCACAGGGCAATAGCAAGAAGTTCACCCTGCATCTTGAGCAGTTCGTGCAGGCGGTCGGCGGGCGCGAGAAGTTGATCCTGTGGCTTGAGCTTCTGCTGGATAACGTGTGGCTGATCTCGTACAACACGGTGACGCTCGCCAAGCCCAAAGATCTGGACTTACCCACGCCGACCTTTGACATTCAAATCGATGATGCGGGCGACCATAACTTCGATATCCAAATCGAGACCGATAATCCGGCGTTCTTCATCTGGTTCGACCTGCCCGGCGTGCGCTTCAGCGATAACTTCTTCGATTTGCCGCCGGAACGCCCCCAGCGCATTCGGGCGATGACCGATGGCATGTCGCTGGATGACTTCCGCGAGCAGTTGGTCGTGCGCTCGCTGGTCGATACTTATCAGTAGAGGCACACACAGCGCACCGAAGCGCGGTATACTAGCAAGCACAAAACCAGCGAAAGGATAGAATAGGTCAGCGATGAATATGCTATTGACGCTCGTATGGATTGCCGTATGGCTCAGTGGGTTGGGTGTACTCGGCTTGTTTGGCGCGTGGCTCTACATGCTCCGCAAGACGCGCGACCTGCCCGCCCGCGCCGATGTCGGCTTGAGCGGTGCCCAGCGCGAGTACACCGCGCCCAACACCATCGCCCAGCGCCCGCAAGAGATGCGCGGCGACTTCTACAATGCGGAAGCCCGCCAGCGCATCGTCGGCACGCTGACGATCATCACCGAAACGCCCCAGCGCACAGTCGAGCTTAAAGCCGGCGAGTGCATCATCGGGCGCGTGCTGAGTCCTAAGCATAACGTGATGATCGGTCTCAGCGAGCGCTCGGTATCAGGGCGGCACGCGCACTTCACCGCGCGCGACGGACAATACTACCTGCGTGATACCAGCACCAACGGCACGTACGTCATGCGGCAGGGCAACGAGATACCATTGCCGACGGGGCAGGACTTCCAGCTTTATGATGGCGATGTGGTGCGCTTCGGCATGGTGGTACGTACAACTTTCAACCTGCCGGATGCCCGTCGCTGAGGTGTGAGGCACACATATGAAAGCGGGGATGCAGGTCGGCGCGTATCAATTGCAGACGCACATCGGGCGCGGTTCATCGGGCGATGTGTGGCATGCGACACACCCGGGCGGCGATGTCGCGCTCAAGTTCTTGCGCGTCGATGATCTGGGCACGGCGAGCGATATACACCAGCGCCGTTTACAGCGCGAGGCACAAGCACTGGCGGCGCTCCAGCATGTCGGTGGCGTGCCGCGCCTGCTCTCAGCAGATTTGCGCGCAGACCCGCCCTACATCGCCATGACTTACGTCGCTGGCATCACGCTCGCCCAATATATCGAAAGCCGCCACCTGTTCGAGTTCCCGCTGATCGAGCGCATCGTGATGCTGGAACGACTGGCGCACATCGTGGACGCGGTGCATCAAGCGGGTTGGGTACACCGCGACATCAAAGGCAGTAACGTGCTGGGCTTGCCCATCCCCTATCTGATCGATTTCAGCATCAGCTACCCGCAGACCCACGCCCCCCCCGACGACCACGCCGGCACCCCCGCCTATCGTCCGCCGGATGGTATCCAGGATGTGACCGGCGACCTGTATAGTTTCGCCGTCCTCGCCTATGAGATGCTCTTCGCCCGCCATCCGGTGCTGGATGACACCTACCGCACCGACCCCAGCTTCGATGTCGCGCACCACGTCCGGCAGGCACTCGCCACGGATACATGGTACGCGCCCGGTCGTCTGCCGTGCGACGATTACCCCGCCGATATGCAGGACATCGATTGGTCAGTGCTGGATGACATCTTCCACCGCGCATTAGGCACACGCGACACCCGCGACCCGACCGCCACGCGATTGATCGAACAGGTGCGCCAGCGCATCTTTCATCAGAGCGCCGATACCCAGCCGATACCCCGTGTGCCGCCGATGCTCCCGACCCTGCGGCTATCTGTGCTGATCGTCATTTTACTTGTGACGACTTTTTCGGCTATCATAGGTGTGATAGCCTCTATCATGATGCGCTAGTTTATTCATCAGCACAGGTGAGGTCACGTCAATCATGTACGAACGCGCCCGTAAAATCCGTCGCAAGCGTCGCCGCGACGACGAGCAATATCCCCAACCCGCGCCCCTTGTCCAGCGTGCCGAACAACCCGCCGAGCACGATGCCTATTTAGCGATGCAGAACACCATCGGCAATCAAGCGACAGCCGAACGCGCCGAGTTACGCAAACGCTATCACGATTGGCTCAGCGAGATCGACACGCAGATGAGCGCCGACCAGCAGAAAAACAGCGACGTTTTCGCGCTATTGCGCCTGTTTCTCCAGCAGATGCCCGCGATACCCACCAATAGCCGCGAGTGGGGCTTCTTCCTCCAATTGCTAGAGAACTTCGCCATGACACCTAACAGCGCCGTGATCTTCTCGCAGTATCACAGCGTCGAGACCGACCTGCCCGGCGGCATCAAAATGGTGCTGACCGTTCCGGAGATGTATCAACGCCTGCACACGCTCTATCTCTTACAGCTGACGCGCACGCTTTACGGCGATCTATTGCCCGAAGCTGTGCTACAGGTGCTAGATGGCATGATCGACAACCTGCGCGCCGCCTTCGAGAAGCTGTGGATTGTGGTCGGCGTTGATGATGCCATCGACGATGAAGACCTGTGGCATCGCCCGCTGTTCGAGCGCATCGGGCTTGAGCCGCTGTGGTTGCTCATCAGCGATCCCGATGAAAAGGGCGAGGTCCACCCGCTGACCGAACGCGGCGAGATCACCCAGCAACCCCTGCCGATGAGCTACGAGCAAGTGTTGCTAGCGATGGAACTGTACAAGGGCTTGCGGACGCAACTGCTCAACCAGCCAACGGATACCACGCCCAACACCAGCCCGACAAGCACCAACAGCACGCGCAATCGCGGATCATAAGCGGGACACAGAAGCGAATTAGTGATAGTTGTCACATGCTAGACCGCTCAAGTTTAATGTAAGATGAGAATACCATACATTGTCGCCTATCTATTTCAGGGATAGACGCATGACCGTTCTCATCATTATGGATCGCCTCAACGACGATGAAATTTCCAATATTGCAACCCAACTTGTGCTGGTACAGGTGCGCGTGCGCTTCGCCACCGCCAAGAGCATCACCGCGGATGATTGCCACAGCATCCAGTCGGCTGTCGTCGCCGCTGGCGTGGCACTCGCGCCAGCGGTCGAGCATCACGACATGCAATTACGCACACGGGGCTTAGTGAGCAATACGCTAGCCGGTGTCCATGAGTGCCTCAGCCTGCTCCAGCGACCAGCTTAAGCGTGACCCACCAGCAATGACGGGCGGTGCGACCATCGCCCCGCATATCCCCACAGATGAAATCATGATCCACAGTAGCGCAGGGTTTCCCGATACCGCCTGCGTCGTATAATAAATGGAATCGTCCATCACCTTCGAGGGAAATAGGGCTGTGTCCACATCATCATCAGCACGCACCACTGAGCCATCATCCCCCACCTATCAGGGTTTATCATCGGCAGAGATCGACCAACGCCGCCGCGAAGGCGCGAGCAACGATTATCAAGCACGGGTCAACCGTACTTACTGGGACATCTTCCGCGATAATGTGTTGAACCTGTTCAACATCGTGCTGTTCACGCTCTTATTCATCGTGTTGCTATTTCGGGATTATGGCACGGTGATCTTTGCCGGTTTTAGCGTCG
>DAOTTV010000097.1:0-3872 GCA_034437755.1 Anaerolineae bacterium
TCTTTGCTCGCTGTCACGTTGCGCCCGATGGATTGATATTCGTTCATCGCGCTGGCATCATCGAAGAAGGCGTAATTCGTCCACTGAAGCCAGCGCACATCCTCAACGCGCGATACCGGACAGACGATTGTCGCCATTGGGTGCGCTGGTGTCAATTGCTGGACGCAGGCGCGCAAGCAAGCGACGTTATCGGCTTCAAAGTAATCGTAAATCGGCGCGCCGATCAGGTCATCCAGCGTTTGCCCGACGTATTCGCAATAGGCTTGATTGGCGAATGTGATGTATTCGTTATCGTCCCAGCGGATGATGAATTCTTGTTGATCGTCCAGAATCGAGCGATAGAAACGCTCGCGCTGGGCGATTTTGTCGTTCATCTTCAACAGTAGGGTTTGTACCTTGCGGATGTTCGCCAGCGAGCGCTCGAGCGCTTTGGCGATGATGAGCGTGACAAAAGTCGCTATGCTGAGTACCAGAAATTGCGTCGTCCACATCGCCCACGGGGTGAGCGTGGCGTTACCAATCGTCCCCACGTTTCTCGCATATGTGAACAGCACCAACACCGCGCCCATGCCCGCTGTCGCCAACCACAAGACAATTATCAGGCGCAGGCTGAGCAAAACCGCACACAGCGATAGCGGGATAATCAGCGCGCCATATGCCGGGTCGTAAATGCCGCGATTTTGGAAGCTGGCGACGAGCAAGATGCCCCATAAGCTCCAGATCACGATGTGACCGGCTAAATTGACATGACCGCGTTGCAGGACAGCAAAACTGAGCAACAAGCTCGATAGAATCGAGCCGTTGACCAGTAATCCCATCTGCGAACGCTCATCTAAAATCCAGAAAAACGAGATACTCACAATCGAGAGCATAAAGAGCAAGAGGCTATAATGTAAGATGATGACGGCGTGCGCCCGCAGAGATTGATTGGTTTGCGGTGGATGTAATAATTGCTTGATAATAGTCATTTGCATTGTCTTTTGAGATTGGGAGGCAAATTATATAACGTAATATAATTTTCTATATTTATACTACAGTATAACGGTTTTTGTCAGGCTTGTATATCAATCCGATAGTGGGTTCGTTCAATTTTTAAGCTGGTACTCACAATATGGCAAGTCAGCAGATATAAGGGCGACCTATAGTGCGCTGTTGGTCATTCAAAAAACAGGGTCTTTCGTATCTTGCGTGGTCAAGCTCTTTTTGTCCCCTTTTTGAAAAAAGGGAACGCCAAAAACTTCCGGTTTTTTTGAACGCGCAGCGTTCAAAATGAACAAGGTCAAGGAACGACAGTTCCTTGTAGGGGCGCGGGGGCGAAGCCCCTGCAACAAAAACCACGCGGCATCTCAAAGAGCCAGAGTGGATAGCATAGAAGAGCCATGTCATGACACCTTATTCGTAGTCCCGGGATCATGAGCTTGATGCACGACTGGCGCAAGTTTGCTACAATATAATCTGATAAATTGGATATTAATGCCGATGATGCGAGAATAACTCTATGGAATCATACAAAATTAGCATCTGGGGAACGAGTAAGACCGGCAAGACGACCTATCTGGCGATGCTCTACCACGAAGCGCTGAATAACCCACAGTGGCACTTCGAGGAGAGTAATCTGGCGGCGGATGCCTTCGTCAAAGATGTGTATCATAAGATTTTCGTCGAGCGGACGTTCCCCAAGAGTACCGAGGGCCATCATGAGTACGTCTACACCCTGACCCATCTCACGCCGGATAACACGGTGAATTATGTGGTGGAACTGGCGTTTAACGACATCGCGGGCGAAGTCTACGAGTGGTTTTACGAGGACGGGCGCAAGGGCGATCATCAGAACGCGGGCGGCATCGCCCCGCAAGCGTGGTTCGACCGTATGAGTAACAGCGATGGCTTGCTGATGTTGCTCGATCCCTCATGGAACGAGCGCCACCGCGAGAAGCCCTATAACGCGCTGGTGATGGACTTCCTGCGACAATTACGCAAGCGGCGCAAAGTCGCCGATAGCCACGATCCGCGCTTACAGCGGATGTATATCGCGCTGTGTATGACCAAAGCCGATGCTCATGCCGACTGGGCGAAGATCGCCAACCAGCAAGATTGGCTGTGCCAGCGTGCCGATGATACGAGCGTGCAGGCCTGCGACGAGAATTGCCCGATGCGCGACTTGATGCCCGATTTTATGGATCGTCACCTGATGGGCATTGTCCTGCCGGGGCATGTGCGCTGTTTCCTCGTCAGTTCGATCGGGCGTGGCGAGCAGAACAAAGTCAACGTCTCGTCGGATCGCTTGTGGTCGCGCCAGCTCACGCCGCCCCCGCCCCCGATCGACCCCACGCGCACCGCTCCCGCTGATGTGCAGAGCGCGTATCGCACGCTCAAAGAGCAATTGAAAACGCTGGCGAGTACGCTGAAACGCGCGCGCCGCGATGATGCGCCGGAGAGCAATTACTTCCCGAATGCGATTTTGGAGGATGCGCGCATCACGCCGACTAATCTCTTACAACCGCTGGAATGGGTGGTCAACGCTCTGCGCGCCGACGATCACATCGCCGGACAAGCCCCGCCCTTGACTGCTGACGACACGACTGAGACAGCTAGCGACCCGCGCCCTGATCTGGTGATTGCTACGCAGAACGCGGGCAAACTGCGCGAGTATCAGCGCTTGCTGGCTGATTTGCCCTATCGCATCATCGGCCTCGCGGATATTGGTCTCGGTGATCTGGATGTAGAAGAGACGGGCACGACCTTTGCCGAGAACGCGACGCTCAAAGCCCGCGCCTATGCACAGGCGAGTGGCAAGCTGTGCCTCGCTGATGATAGCGGCCTCGTGGTCGATGCGCTCGACGGTCGTCCCGGCGTGTATAGTGCGCGTTATGGCACGCCTGATCTCGATGATGCGGGTCGGCGGGCTTATCTGCTGGATGAGATGGCAGGCATCCCCGATGCTGAGCGCACGGCACGCTTCGTCTGCGTGATCGCCATCCACAACCCGCAAGGCGACAGCACCGAGACCGTCACCGGTACGTGTGAGGGGCGCATCTTGCCGGAAGAGCGCGACGCGGGGCAGGGCTTCGGCTATGATGCGGTGTTCTTACCGGATGGCTACGATTTATCCTTCGCTGAGCTACCCGCTGACGAGAAGAATCGCATCAGTCATCGCGGGCAGGCGGCTCAGCAGGTCGGTCAAATTTTATGACGCAAGTCGCATAAGGATGATCTATGACAAGCAAAGGTAGAAAATGGTTCACTGCATTGCTCAAGCGCAACCCCTTCCCGCGCACGTTCAACAAGATAATGGCGAAAGTCGCACCGCCGATTGATCGTCTGGTGATGCGGATGACGGGCGGGCGACACTCGGTGTTGAACCCGATTTCTGGTTTGCCGACGGTGATGGTGACCTGCATCGGGCGTAAGAGTGGCAAGCCGCGCACGATACCCCTCTTGTACATTCGCGATCCGCAACAACCGGAGCGTTTCGCGCTGGTGGCGAGCAACTTCGGGCAGAAGAATTATCCGGCGTGGTACTATAACCTGAGCGCTAATCCGCGCGCCACCTGTAACATTCAGGGCGATGAACGCGCCTACATCGCTGAGGAAATCGAGGGCGAGTTATACGATTACTTCTGGCAATTGGCGGTTGAGACTTACTTCGGCTATGAGGAATACAAGCGCGCCGCTAGCCATCGCCATATTCCCATTTTCCTGATGACTCCGGTCGCCTGAATCACACAAGCCACCCTGATGAGTGGCTTGCTTATCATGTACGGAGAGGACAGGATTCGAACCTGCGTAGGGTCTCCCCTACTCGCTTTCCAAGCGAGCGCGTTAGGCCACTCCGCCACCTCTCCATGATTGCTATATGATTGTGTGCGACC
>DAOTTV010000098.1:0-19485 GCA_034437755.1 Anaerolineae bacterium
CAAAAAACAAAAGTTTTTGGTGTCCTCTTTTTTCAAAAAAGGGACAAAAAGAGCTTGACCACGCAAGATACGAAAGACCCAAAGTTGTGTATCATATGAATATCTGACTGCTTTCATCGTTGATTACTTGTTTTCTGTAATGTCAATCTTTATGATTGAATTAATACACTTGAATCAAAGGGATCATCATGACAGCCACAGTGACACAATCACCATCTTATACAATTGGCAACACCCAAGCCTCACTCCCGCCACTTGTCGACGGTTTGCCTATCTTAGGAAGCGCATTAGACCTGAAACAAGGCCCAATCCAATTTGCTGTCAAGAACTATCATGAACATGGGAGCGTTTTTCGGGCGAAAGCCGTCGGACGCGAGATGTTTTTCATGGCAGGTATCGAAGCCAATCAAATCGCCCGTGAAGTCGATCACATACTGTTCACGAATGAGCGCCAATTCAGCTGGATTCCCGATCAACTGGGATACTCGCTCATCGCGGAAGAAGGCGACGACCACAACTACATGCGTAAACTGCTGAAACCGGCTTACTCGCGCGTGCAAGCCGCCCAGCGCATCGACGTGATGACGCAAATTGTCGATGAATTTGTTGACTCGCTCGCTGTCGGTGATAGCTTCGAGGTGATGCCGACGATGCAAGAACTGGTCGTCAATCAACTGGGGCATGTGATGCTTAACTTTCCGGTTGGCGATTACTTTCCGGATTTCAAAGTATTCATGTCAACCATGCTGGCTGTCGGGCAACGTGGCACGCGCCCGCGTTGGGTCTATCGCTTGCCTTTTTATCGCCGCGCCAAAGCTCGTACTTTTGAAATGGCGGAGAAAGTGATTGATTACATTCGATCGACAGAAGCCGGTGTTGACCGCCCGCGCACAGCGATCGACATCATGCTTGAGAAACCCGATGCCCGTGGTCAACCACATAATCAGGGTCAATTGCTTGCCGAAGCAATGTCACCCTATCTCGCCGGACAAGACACGGTCGCCGGGACTTTGAGTTTTCTGTGGTTGCTGATCCATAAGCATCCCGATGTGCAGGAGCGCGTCACGGCTGAAGCACGCGAGGCTTTCACGCCAGATATGAGCGTCGGTGACTTGCGTCAACTGGATGACATCCACAAGACAATCGTAGAGACCATGCGCCGCTATCCACTGGGGGGCTTGATGCCGCGTCATGCTCGTCGCACGTTCGAGTTTAACGGGTATCGCATCCCTGAGGGGGCGAGCGTCTTTTCAGCGCTGGCAGTGACGCATTTCTTGCCGGAATATTATGAAGACCCGTATACCTTCGACATTGACCGTCCGGCGGGGCCGAATGGGACGTTCTCGCCCTATGGACTCGGTCGTCATACGTGTTTGGGAGCGGGGATCGCTGATGTGCAGTTGATGGTGATGATTGCCGCTTTTCTGCGACGGGGACGCTTCCAACTCGATCCGGTCGATTATGAGATGCAACTGAACACTAACCCTGTGCCTAACCCCGGTCATTATCGCCTGAAGCTCGTGGAAAAATATTGAGCTAAAGCGCGTTGTGGGCAGGGACGTACAGTCCCCACCCGTGTGTCGTTGGCTTTAACGCAAGAACAGGACCTGCGGAGTCATCAAGCCGACTTTCATCCGCGCCCAGCGCGTTTCGTCACGATTGCGACTCGCACGGATTTCTAAATGTAGATGTGGCCCCGATGAATTACCGCTGTTGCCAAGCGTGCCGATTTTCTGCGCGGCAGTGACGGTATTGCCTTCACGCACGAGCATATCCTGTAGATGCGCGTACATCACGAATATGTGCCCACCTGTGAAACCGCGCGTCGCCAGCGTGTCCCGCGCAACCTGTGGCAATTGCTCATGGTCATAGCGCACGATGATGAAGTGCCCATAGCCGAAATTCCAGCCATCATCGGTGAAGATGTGCGAGGCACTGAGGGGGATGTTCTTCTCGACTACGCTCACGCCTTCAGTGCCGCACTTGTCGCAGAATCGCACATCAATCACTTCGCCGCCGTTTAAGCCAGCGACAATCGAGAAGCCCTTGTTACCGCCGATGTCCCAGCCCTTGTGTTTAATACCAATGCGCGATCCATCCCGATCGAAATCACGCACCCACCAGCCACGCGGTACCGGATTCGGATACAAATCGGGGTGTGATAGCCCAATTGTTCCAAAGTCGCCCGTGTAGCGCACGTAATCTTCCTGCACCCAGCCAATTGTGCCCTGATAATCGATACTGACCCAGACCACGTTGCCGTGTTGCTCATGCCCCAGAATTTTGGCTGTGGCTTGATATGGCAGAGTCGTCAGATGCCGATGATCGCGCCCGGCACCCCCACGAATACGAACGCCAGCTTTCGCC
Source organism: Anaerolineae bacterium (assembly GCA_034437755.1). Lineage (GTDB taxonomy): Bacteria > Chloroflexota > Anaerolineae > Aggregatilineales > Phototrophicaceae > JAUZRW01. The sequence goes on from DAOTTV010000098.1 coordinate 2,368, forward strand.
ATGCAGACTACCTGTGCGGGACGTGTCTCAGGCGGTGGTGGCTCGACGGGCGGTGTATTGTCATCGTCGGGCGGGGGCAGGTCGATGACATCATCGCTAGCTCCGTCCCGCTTCAAGTTGAAAGCAACGTTGGACACGGTCAACACGGGATAGCCGAATGCGGTGCCATCACCGCTAATGGCAATCATATCGTCGCGAATCCAGCCGCGCCCGTCCGCAAAATCACACTGGAACCACTGATAAACGTGACCGAGAAAGCCGCGTTGTTGTTGATCGTCTTGCACATCATGAATAGTCAGGTCATCAATGCCAGTACGCACGGTGAAACTCTGCACGGCGCTATTGCTAGGGGCTTGTCGTACGCTGACTTCACGCACGGAGGGTATGTAAGGGATGCCGACAACCCTTGCTTTAAAATCAGACATAGTTGGAATCCTCATCCTGTTATGAATCACGAGTCAACTATATGCTGAAAATCACACGAATGCCAATTACCCCAAGAATAATAAGAGTAAGTAATAGACAACAATAACAACGCTGACCATACTGTCAATGCGATCGAGCACGCCCCCATGACCGGGAATCAGGGTACTGCTATCTTTGGCATTGGCATATCGCTTGAGCATCGAGACGGCAATATCGCCCATCACGCCGGCGATGCCCATGATAATGCCGATCAAAATCCACCACTGCCACGCGATGTAATCACCAATCGCAAACCACGATAACGCAATGCCTACCCACGCGCCGAGGATATTACCCAGCACGCCGGGAAAGGTCTTGCGTGGGCTGAGGCGTTCGGCAATCGTCATGTTGGCGAACGCGGGGACTTGTGCCAGCGTGCGCCCGACGACATACGCGCCAATATCGGACAGTGGCACGGCGAACCCTAGCAAAACCATCAGCGTCAGCGAGTCATCAATGTTGCGGTTGAGCTGTGCCATCAGCAAAAAGTGAAGCAACCCGTATGCGATCCAGCAGAGCGTGATGAACACTTGTGTAGTGAGCAACCAACTTTGCTTCTCATGGTTGCGCCAGAAGCCCAGCAAGACCGCGATCAACAGGAATAGCAACGGCAACCCCTTGAAAAAATCGGACGATATGATGCCGACGACCATACCAAAACCGCCGACAAACCACGCGATAATCATCACCGAAAAATCCCAGTTCAGCATGCGCTTGATTTCCCAGAAGGCGACGCACAGATACAGCAGAATCACCCCATATGCGACGAGTTGCCCGAAGATCACTGCCGCCATATACGACGGGATAATCAGCAACCATCCGAGAAAGCGCGCCGCAATATTGCCCACCCACATGCCACCGCGCTGTTTCATCGTTGCCAGCAGATATAAAAATGGGATCAAAAATAGAACGACCACGCGCAGGATGGTTGGCGCGATCAAGGCTTCTGGTAAACCTGTCACCATGACAAATAACTCCTGATAAGTTTATTGGTACGCTTGGGCAGTCAACTCATGATAGATAGCCGTGAAGCGCCAGATGATCGTGATTAACAAGCCGATCGTCATGATAATCATGCCATAGTGCGCCCATGACCAATTGTCGGTGATGGCTATTAAACCGGCGACGATGCTCACCAGCACCATGCGATCAGCTTTGCCCATGATGCCCTTGTATTGGCGGCTACCGCCGACGGCTTTGCCGATGATGCCCATGTAACTGGCGAGCAGTAAAGCCGCGAGTGGCATCCACAGCCACCATGCCCGCACCGGTGCAACGGATACCAGCGCACCGATGATGACAATATCGGACAAGCGATCAAGCGTCTCGTTGAGGACTTCGCCCCATGCTTGATACGGCGCGTCAGTTTCACGGGCGACCATGCCATCGAGCGCGTTGGCGGCGGTGCGTAAGAACGCCAGCATGGGCATCGTCCACAGCACCATCGGCCATCGCAGGGCTAGCCACCAGATACCCGCCATCCCGACCGCGAAGACCACGCCGATGAGGTTCAACTGTGTCGGTGTAATCTCGTGTGCCACGCACCATCTGGCAATCGGTTGCAGTGCTTTTTGGAAGTGCGGTTTAATCGCATAAATGCCCATCGTGTTCTGTCCCTTCGCTATACCGTAACGATAGATACGCTTTCGACGCGGGCGCTGTCATTTTGCAAGGCGACCTGCTGTCTTGACTGTGCTAAAATGGCGCACGCTATTTTCTACAACACGCCAATATGCCAATGGAAACGCTGAATGACATCTATTTTTATGCGGTATCGTCGCCCAATTATAATCACAATTGCGTTGATTGCGCTGTGCTTGCCGGCTTTTCATCCCTTTATGGTTCGTGGGATGCCGCTCACGGCTGATGGCACCTTGCACCTGTTACGTAGCATCGCGCTCGATCATTCGGTGCGCGTCGATGGCGGGCTATGGGTGCGATATTCGTCCGGTCTGGCATATGGCTATGGCGCACCTCTATTTAATTATTTTCCGCCGACTGCATACTATCCGATTGTCATCTTGCATGCACTTGGCTTGCCCTTCGTGCTGGCGTACAAAGCAATGATGATAGGCGTACTCTGGTTGGGCGCGGCGGGTATGTATTGTCTGGCGCGTCGCTGGACGACAGTCGGCGGTGCATTTGTGGCGGCGGCGAGTTTTGTCTACGCGCCGTATCTGCTCTTCAGCGCGGTCGGGCGCGGCACACTCACAGAAGTCACGGGCTGGGTGATGCTGGTCTGGGCAATGTGGGCGCTCACACGACTGGCACAGCGTGGCACGCGCACTACTTTCTTGATTGCTACCTTGATCTATGCGCTATTCATCATCGTTCACAACATTGTCACGCTTCAGGGCACGCTCTTGATTGTGCTGTACTGCGCGTTCTTATGGCTGAGCAGTGACCACAAACGGCGCGTCTTCGCACATCTGTTGAGCGCGGGTCTGCTGGCGGTCTTGCTGACGACTTTCTTCTGGTTGCCGGCACTAGCAGAGACCGACTACAGCAAAATCAATAGCATTGTCGCGTCGCTGGATTTTATCGATGTCACGCGCACACTGCGATCATTATCCGATGTTCTTGCGTTGCCACACACCGCCGACACGACGCAATTACAAGCATCTGTGCCGATCACGCTGAGTTGGGTGCCGATCATATTGGCAGGTATCGGTTTGGTAGCGATGATTGACAGGCGTAGGCGAGCTGTACAATCCACGCCGAGCGCGTTGCTGGGGTTGCTGGGTGCGGTCGTCGTTGCCGTGATCGGATTACAACTCAATCTATCGGCGGTGGTGTGGCGCAATGTGCCACTGCTGGGATATTCGCAGTTCGCGTGGCGCATCATGGGCGTTGGGGCCGTGGCGCTGGCATTGCTAGCGGGGATTTCTAGTGCGCTGTTGCTGGCAGAAATCCGCGCACAATCGGCGAAAATCACGCTTTTTAGCGTTTTTACGGGCTTTATCGTCATTTATAGCGTGCCATGGCTGTACGTCCCGCAAATCGCCGTAGAAGCCGAAGATATACGCGATGTCCATGCCTTTGAGCGCGACACCGGTGCGCTGACCGTATCTTCGTACAGCGAATATCTGCCGGCATGGGCGAATCCCGAGGCACTCAACGCTACTGCGCTACAGTCATCGTTCGCGGCGGCGGATGTCGTGCCGCGCTTGCAGGCGAGCGATGGCGTAACGATCCATACGGCGACATGGGGCGGCACATCGGCAACGCTGACGGTCACACTAGAACAGGCGCAAACGCTGGTTTTCGATTGGTTATATGTACCCTTCTGGCGCGTGACTGTCGATGGGCAAGCGCTTGACGTGCGACCGACAGCGACAAGCGGCCTAGTGAGCTTTGATGTTCCAACTGGCACGCATGACATCACGCTGGCGATCGTGCCGACGCGCTTACAGACGATTGCTATGCTTGTATCAGCGGGCGCGGCGATCACGCTAATCATTGTCGGGGTCGGTGGCGGACGCTGGTTTGTGTCCGCCGTGATTGACGCACACAACGCTGATGCTGATACATCGCAGACGGTCATGCTGGCAGTCGCCGTGATCGGTATCGGCGTGTCGCTGTTTCTGCTGAAAGCACTGGTGATCGACCGCACGAATAATCCCCTGCATCGGCGGTCGCTATCTGCTGGCGAGCTACAAGGTGTTGAAATCGCTCGAAAAGCTAACTTCAACGACGCTATCACGTTTTTAGGAGGCGATATACCCGATCGCGTCAAAAGCGGCGCTGAGGCGCAAATATCGCTGTTCTGGACATTGCGTGACGCTACGCTGGACACGGATTATTCTAGCCGTGTGCAATTGCGCGATGCCGAGGGCATTGTTATCAGTACGGGACAATCCTTTTATCCCGGCGACCGTGCGACGAGCGACTGGCTCACAGGATATTACTTGCATGATGTGATTGACCTGCGTATTCCGTCGCTGACACCGCCTGCTGAGTATACGCTCAGCGTCAGTCTCTTTGACTCTGAGACAGGTCAGGCGCTCGATGTGATCGACGCGCAGGGCAACCCGATCGGCGTTACCGTAACGATAGATACGCTATCGGTCACAGCAAGTGATAACGCGCCTGCATCAGCCCCTAATCACGCGCCTATTTTGACGACGGATAGCCTTGTGCTGGAATCCTTGCAAGCGTGGCAACAGACTGCTAGCCAACCGTTGTCGCCACAGGCACAGGTCGGTGATGAATTGCAGGTGACATGGGTCTGGCGAGCGCGTCAAGATGTCGATAATGATCAACAGGCGCGTCTGGTGTGGCGCGATGCCACAGGGCGTATTCAGGGGGCAACGCCGCCCTTGCCGCTCACGCGCTCATATCCGACATCGCAATGGCAGAGCGGCGAGCGCTGGCGGGGGTGGCAGAGCGTGTATGTGCCGGGCGATTTACAGGCGGGGACGTATCAGTTGGGGGTCGCGCTGGGCGATCAGGTTGGCATTGTCACGACGATGCAAGTTACGACTCCCCAGCGCACATTTGACGCGCCGACTATCGACACGCCAGTGACACAGGCATGGCAAAATGGCATCCATCTGCTGGGCTATGCGCGTGATGATGCCAGCTTGATTTTACACTGGCGGACAGACGCACAACTCAATCGCAGTTTGCGCTTATTCGTGCATCTGTTAGATGATGATGGGAACATCGTCGCTGTGCGGGATGGCGTGCCTGTCGGGTGGTCGCGCCCGACAACGGGTTGGGCAATCGGCGAATATATCCGCACAGCGCATGACTTCGACGGGCTGACTGTCGCGGATTATCGCTGGCGTATTGGTTGGTATGATCCGCGAACGGGTCAGCGTGTGCTACTGGATGATGATGCGGATTCTCTGTCGATCGATCCTTGATGCTCGAATCAAAAACGGGCGAGCCTGTGCGCTCACCCGTTGCGGTTAACTTTCGTGTGATTTACGCGTTGTGACCGTTGCCGTTGCTGAGCAGGGTCTTATTGTTCACACTGATCTGGCGCGGTTTGCTGATTTCGCTCTTCGGCAATGTCAGGTGCAATACGCCATTTTCGTAGTTGGCTTCAACGCGATCACTGTCGATGTCGTTAGGCAGGTTGACCGTACGGCGGAACTTGCCAACGGTACGCTCGGCGAGCAGTGAGCGCGTGCCATCCGGTAATTCCTCGCGCACGACCTCGCCGGCGATGATCAGCGTGTGATCGTGAAGCGTGATGTCGATGTCATCCGGATTGATGCCCGGCAGGTCGGCAACGACGGTGTACATATCGTCGTTTTCCTGAATATCCAGCGCCAACCAATTGCCATTGACGACCGGGTTGTCGCCGTTGTTCAGGCTACGCCATGTCTCGTCGAAGACACGGTCAATTGCATGTTGCATAGCCGCCATCTCCCGTACGGGGTTCCACGTTTTGATATAGCGTGTCATAGTGTGCCTCCAAAAGTGAGCTTATGTTGACGATTGAATTTTTGTATTTGTCTATAACATACACCTGCTGTGTATGAAAAAAATATATGCCATATCAGAGATTTGTATGCAATCATCAGAACAACATAAGCACACGCAATCGCTTACCGTAACGATAGATACGCTATCTCATATCTCGCGCAATTCTTCCAGCAATTCTTCCAGATACGCAATCGCTTTCTTGCGCTCGCTTTTCTTCATCTTTTGCAGATGCCGGACGAGTTTTGCCTTCGGCACAATCGCTGTCACGAAGTCCTGATAGCTCGCCTGTGTGACTTTTTTCTCTGGTTCGGGGCGCGGTACATCCGCCAGCAAATGCTCGTATGCCGTAACGATAGATACGCTATAATCTTGCTGACGGGCGGCGCGTAAGCTATTACGGATGATGTCTTCGTCGTCATCCGCATGACCGGCAATGTGTGCCCGAATAAAACTCTCTGTCCAATTCAGGTCATCTGCCAGCACCCATGCCGGATGTGGCAAGCGCAACAGGGCGCGATACTGGCGCAGTTGCACGCTGTTCTCTAAGCCCATGGCATTCAGCAATTGCTCGCCTGCGCCCCGTGGGACGCGATGCTGTGTGCCATCGCTGACCTGCGCGTAAAAATCCTGCTCCTGCGTGAATGCCTCGTAGGGCTGGAACTCGCTGTCTTTCTCACGCGTCAGAATATCCATCAGCAACAGGGCAAATTGTCGCGCTTTGCCGATTGCGTTCAGATCATCGCGGGCGTTGTTCTCGGTTGCTTGTCGCCACAGGCTAACGTGATCGACCTGCCGCGTCGGTATCTTCTGCCACTCGGACTCAGTCATGCCGAAACGCCAGTTGAGCAAATGATACGCGAGCCAGCGTCGTTCACCGGTCTCAATCTCGTAGTCCAGCCCGATCGGCGCGACTGAAATCGGGTTTGTCAATCCATCGCGCTTGATGCTCGCGGCGAGATCAATCACTTTCATCAAGCTAGTTTCCAACGGATGCGGTGTCGCTTGCCCGACCTGCGTCAGTTGTTCTTCGCGGTCGATGCCAGCGACGCGCTCAGTTGGCTGACCGAGCAGAAGATCATCCAGCGGCAAGGGTGACTGCCGCACGACTTCGATCTCGCGTTGCCAGCGCTCAAAGAGCGTCGCCATGCTCTCATGGGTGGGTTCACCATCCCAATACTGGCGCACTGCCGAGGGTAATGCCCGACGGGGTTGGGTGCGATTGGGAATGATTTTGTCGATCGCCTTCTTGACGATCTTCTCGCGATTGCGGCTCAGCTTAGCAAAGGGATCATCATGCCCACCGACCGTTGTGCCATAGCCGACATCAGCGAAATCTGATGCTGTTGATGGGCCGTTGCTGGTATCTTCAACAACGTCTAACTCGCCCGTTTGCAATTCGTTCAGTAAGTCTTCGGCGTTATCACCGCGGTTGCGTCGTCTACGTGACATTAGCGCGTGCGCTCCTTCGTCAGTTGTACCACCTTCCACGCATCGGCGGCGGCGGGATGATCGTAAGCGTAACTAAAAATACTGCGTTTGCGCGCCATCGCTTCTTCCCAGACGACGCTCATCGGCAGTGGTTGCCAGACTAACTTGCCGAAGCCCTTGTGCAGGGATTTCAATTTCTCGCGATGCTCCAGCGTCTTCCCACGGAACTTGGTCGGCACGATGCCCGTCAGCTTGATCTCTTCCATCCCCTGCCGTGTTTTCTGTTTGCTGTAGTCGGTCGTGTGTTTGATGCTCTCGACTAAGCCGTCGAAACTCAGATAGGTGACTTCGGTCGGGTAGATGATGTGGTCGGTCGCCAGATAAATCAACGCGTGAAATGTCGAAGGGGTTGGGCTAGTATCGAAGATCACGTAATCGACAATGTCTTCTTCCTGTAATTCTTTCATGCGCTGTAAGATGGCGAAGGGTTCACCTTCTAGTGCCTGCGAGATCAAGCGCGTCTCGCGGTTGCCCGGCACAAGATATAACTTGCCGCGATTCTTGCGCGCATCCGGAAACCCGAACACGTCAGACCCGATCGGAAAGACAATATCTGCCGAGTCAAATTCGGCATCACGCACAAAGAGATCGTATAAGCTGTGGTGCTTCTTCAAGCCGAATGATAGCGTCAGGTGTCCTTGCGGGTCGGCATCGAGCATCAGCACGCGGTAGCCCATAATTGCCAAGCCCGCCCCGATAGTTGCCGATAGAGTCGTCTTGCCAACTCCCCCTTTTTCGTTCAGAAGTGTGATTACTTTCATGTAACTGCCTCCAAAAAAAACCGTCGATCGATGAGCAAAAGCAAGCGTATTGTAACGTGTTCAGCGCGGTTTTTGGGGTTTGAATATCGTCTCATCTCGTACCCCGTCAATCGGCGATTACTGTTGTGGCTCATCGTGCTACTTTCATTATATCGCAGACAAATTCTACTATCTATCTATACAGTATCAATACCGTATTTATAATGCATAATTATCTGAACCGGAATAAACGTGAGTGGGGCAGGGGGCGATTTCCCAAATCGCTGTGACGGGGTATGACAAATGACGAGCAATAACTTATCGGGACAATCATTGAAGCAACTTATCGTTAATGATTTTTGTGACTCCGTAGGACTTATCATGACATTTCTCGCGGGTGTGGTCGGGCAAGTTTGATAGAATACAGACAAGATAAAAAACGAGAGAAAGTGACACCCATGCAACAGCATTCTTTTGGCGATAGTGATCTACAGGTGACGCGCTTAGGACTGGGCTTGGCGGCAATTGGTCGTCCAGCATATATCACCCTTCAGCATGACGCGCATATCGGCGCGGATAAATCCGTCGGAGCGTTGCAAGCACAGGCGCATCGCGTGCTTGATGCGGCGTATTCAGCAGGTATTCGCTACTTCGATGCGGCGCGTTCCTATGGCAGAGCCGAAGCCTTCTTGCGCTCATGGCTTGACCAACGCGAGATACAGCCCGATGATGTCGTGATCGGCTCTAAATGGGGATATACCTACACGGCAAATTGGCAGATTGATGCTGATACGCACGAAGTCAAAGAGCATTCACTGGATGTGCTCAAGCGACAATGGAACGAAACACAATCGCATTTAGGCGATTATCTCGCTCTGTATCAAATTCATTCGGCAACGTTGAAAACAGGCGTGCTTGATAACGCAGACGTGCTGACGCATCTCGCCAAATTGAAGCGCGATGGCTTTCGCATCGGTGTGACTGTCAGCGGGCCTGACCAGCGCAAAACAATCGAAAAAGCGATCACCAAAGTCATTGATGGCGTGCGTTTGTTCGATAGCGTGCAAGCAACGTGGAACGTTTTGGAGCAATCGGCAACCAAAGCCCTGATCGGCACTCACTTGACCGGCATCGAAGTGATCGTCAAGGAAGCCCTCGCAAATGGTCGCCTGACAGCGAGCAACAACAACCCGACCCTCGCCCGCAAGATGCAGACGCTTCAACAACAGGCTGATCGACTGAACACGACGATTGATGCGCTGGCGATTGCGGCCGTTATCGCGCAGGATTGGTGTGGCATTGTCCTGAGTGGCGCGGCGACTCCGGCGCATGTACAGTCGAATGTGAAAGCTCTGGATGTCGCGTGGGATGATGAGGCGCAACAGGCATTAACTGATCTCGTCGAACCACCGCAGGACTACTGGCGCATCCGCAGTCAACTGGCGTGGAATTAATATAATCAATCGTTATCTTATGCCATCTTAACCCTTTAGCAATGTTATCTCAGTTATAATCCAACCAAGTGTCCCACTAATTTTGCAGATATTGATCAAAGGATAATCGGCGTGATTGACACACAGTGGTATGACGAAGAACAGACGATTCTGTATGTCAAATTCCCGTCGGAATGGACGTGGTCAGATTATGACACGGGCATTCGGCGTATCCGACAGATGATACAAAGCGAAGGGTGCTTGATGGATTGCATCGTTGACATGCGGGCGAGCGCGACTTTACCGGAAGGGGTCGCCTATGAGCATATCTATCGCGGACGCGTGACGGTTGATCCACAATTTAGAATGTTTGTTTTCGTTGGTGCTTCGGATGTGTTACAGGGCCTCATATCGGTCATCAATCATGTGCATCAACCCGCGCAAAAATCGCGCTATTTCGTCGAAACGCTCGATGATGCACTAGAACTTATCATGACAAAGCGTGATCTATATGCCCATAATTAGCAAAAGCGTGAACATCTATCCAAGTGTTCACGCTTTTGATTGGCGATGCGCTGTAAATAAGCGGAGTCTATTGTTGTGTATTCTGGTGGATGAGTGAGATGAAATCGTTCACCGTGATTGGCTTAGTGACAAAAGCATTCACGCCGATATCGCGACAAGGTGCAGAGTAAGATTCATTCGCGCTGATGACGACGACCGGAAAATTACCCCGCACACAATCCTCAATGATTGGCAGAGCATTGCAATCTTCTAGCTCAACATCACAGATGAGAATGTCAAAATCGTGCGCTTCCATGTAAACGCGCGTTTCGTTACACGTCGCCGCTTGTACAACATCGAAGCCCTGATGCGACAACACATTCGAGAATAATTGTCGCAGGCTAACATCATCTTCAACGATCAAAATTCGGTTAGACATTATGCGCCTCTATCGCTTGACGTAATAAGAATGTCATGTATTATATCAGCCCTACCCTGCTGTAATTGTTAACGTCATGTCAGTATTATGTATGACTGTCGGCATTTACTCGCTTGCGTCCGCCAGCAACGCCCACATAAACTGATACGGCTCTAGTGTGATCGTCTCTGCTAGCTGTACAGGTGCATCTGTGATCAGGTCGTGCGTCGCACGCTCGATTGGCGCATAAGCCGTCAGCATGGCGCTATCGACCGTCTGCTCGCGCTCGGAGAAATTCGCCAGCACCAGCAATTGCCCACCCCGTACATATCCCAGCACATGCACGTTACCGGTGGCGAAGAAGGTCGACGCCGTTTGACCGAGTGCCGGTGTGCGCTTACGAATGGCGATCAACCGCCGAAGCGCCTGAAACACGCGCCCGATGACTGTCGCGGGCTTGTCGCGCTCAGCGGCACGCGCCCAATCAAACGCCGGACGATGTACCCAACGCGCATCGTCGCGCTTATGCTCATCATGGATGTAGGTATAATCGTTGAGCATGGCAATTTCATCACCCAGATAAATCAGTGGGATGCCGCCCGCGCTCATGATAACGCTGTGAATCAGTATCCAGCGCCGCACCGCCATATCCAGCAGACGATCGTCGTCAGCGTTCAGCGCCTGCTCAATCCCGACCAGCGATGCGCCTGTTCCGGCGATACGCATATCTCTATTTTTAGGATTAAAGCCGAAGCCCACGCCCTTCGCGAAGCTCCCCGGAAACTCACCGATGTAAAAGTGGTTCAAGAACTGGCGATGATCGTACCCGTTTATCCACAGTTCTGCCGCGTCTTCATCAGCGAATGTCCAACCAATATCATCGTGGACGCGCACATAATTGACCCACGCACAATCATCCTGCACCCAGAAGCGTTTGCTCATGCTGTGCTGGAGCAAGCGGACTTCTCGCGTTGCCAGCGACTCCCATAAGAGCGCCATCAGCGTCGGGTTATATGAGAGTGGGGCTTCGTTCCAGCTGATATAAGTCGCGACATCGTTTGGATGGACGATCGCTTCCGACTTGAAGAGCATCGCCGGCGCGACGATCTGCACCAGCGCGTTAAACGCCTGAATGATGGTGTGGGCTTCGGGCAGATTCTCGCACGCTGTACCGAGCCGCTTCCAGATGAAGGCGACTGCATCCAACCGTAAAAACTCAACCCCTTGATTGGCGAGAAACAGCATTTCGCCCAGCATCGCGTTGAACACCGCCGGATTCTGATAATTCAAATCCCATTGGAAATCGTAAAAGGTCGTCCAGGCCCATTTGTCAATCTCTGACTGATAGGTGAAATTGCCGGGCGCTTGTTCAGGGAAAATCTCGCGCAACGTATGTTCATAAGCATCGGGCATCGTGCGATCAGAAAACATGAAGTAGTAATCCTGATACGCTTCGTCGCCGGCTAAGGCACGCTGTGCCCAGTGATGTTGGTCGGACGTGTGGTTGAACACGAAATCTAGCACGAGGCTGATACCCGCTTTACGAAGCGCGCGTGCGAGGCCTGCCAGTTCTGCCATTGTGCCCAGACGTGGATTGACGCGGCGATAGTCACTGATGGCATAGCCGCCGTCGCTGTTATCAGGGGGCGAGGCGAAGAGCGGCATCAAGTGTAAGTAGGTTAAACCGAGTTCCTGAAAATACGGAATCTTCTCGTGCAAGCCGGCGAGATCGCCCGCCAATAAATCGACATAGCACACCCCACCGACCATCCGCTCGGATCGAAACCAGAGCTTTTCGTCAGCTCGCTGTTGATCGAGTGTTTTTAAATCAGGCGGGCGGATGGCGAACATCTGCGCCGCTGTGAGCATGATCTGCTCGATATGATAGAAAAAATCGTACTGCTCGCCATAAAGCTGATGCAATAGCCGAAATAAACGCGGGAAGTGTACCTGCGCTCGACTGCTAAAAATCTGTTTGTCATCTGCGTCTAAATCTAATCGCGGTAAAAGTCGTTGCAGGGTTTTCTCAGCCTCACGGTGATACCAATCATACGCCATGATTCATGTTGCCTTGTTTTATGATGGATGTATCATCTGTATCTTAACGCGCTCTCGTGAGCGTTACCAACGATCCGCATGAATGTGTTACACTAATGCAGAAAAGCGATTCATAGATTTTGAAGGGTATTGGATGAACAGACAAGCGTTTTTCGATCATATACGTAATCAGCAAGCTGTTGATGTCTTGATTATTGGTGGTGGCGTGAACGGCATTGGTACATTCCGTGAGCTGGCGTTGAACGGGGTGAATGTTTTGCTGGTAGAAAAGAATGACTTTTCGGGCGGGGCGAGCGCGGGATCATCGCATATGTTACATGGCGGTATTCGCTATCTTGAAAATGGTGAATTTCGCCTTGTCCGTGAAGCCCTGCACGAGCGCAATCGCCTGCTGAAGAATGCGCCTCATTACGCTAAACCCCTGCCGACAACCATCCCGATTTTCAAGCTCGCATCGGGCTTGTTCAACGCACCCTTGAAGTTCGTCGGCTTGCTCGATCGTCCGGCAGAACGGGGCGCGGTTGTCATCAAAGCGGGGCTGACCATGTACGATGCCTTCACCGGTCGTGAGCAGACGATGCCCTATCACGATTTCGACCTGCGAAAAAAATCGCTGGAGAACTACCCCAAGCTCAATCCTGATATTATCTGTACGGCAACCTATTATGATGCGTGGATGCCCTATCCTGAACGCATCTGCATCGATCTCATCCGCGATGCCGAAGCCGCGAACGAGAATGCGCGCGCGATGAACTATCTCGCGGCGAGTGATGGCGCGGGTGATACGGTTATCCTCACCGATCAACTCACCGGTAAGACTTATCCCGTCAAGCCGAAGGTCGTCATCAACGCCGCTGGCCCGTGGATTGATTTCGTCAATCAGGCGATGAACCAAGATACGACGTTCATCGGTGGCACGAAGGGCAGTCACTTGATCTTAGATCATCCTGAATTGTTCGAGGCGACACGCGGACATGAGTTCTTCTTCGAGAACGAGGACGGGCGCATTGTGTTGATCTTCCCCTACATGGATCGCGTCATGGTCGGCACGACCGATATTCGCATCCAGAACCCCGATGAGGCGGTCTGCACAGATGATGAAATTGACTATATCCTCAATCTTATTCCGAAAGTGTTCCCCGATATGAACGTCACCCGTGATAACATCGTGTTTACGTTTTCTGGCGTGCGCCCGCTCCCGAGCAGTGAAGGACGTACCGGTGCAATCAGCCGCGATCATAGTATCCGAACGGTGAAAAAGGGCGTGAACGGCTTACAGTTCGACATTCACGCGCTCATCGGCGGCAAGTGGACGACTTTCCGCGCCCTCAGCGAGCAGACGGCAGATGTCGCGCTGGCAGACCTCGACCGCGAGCGCACCGTCGATACCAAAGAGTTGCCCATCGGTGGCGGCAAGGGCTATCCGACAGACGAGCGCGTACAAGACCTGTGGTTCGAGCATTTGCAGGCACGCACCGAGCTATCGCTCGATCATCTGCGCTTGCTGTTCGAGCGGTATGGGACGTACGTCAAGCCGGTTGCGGAGTATATCGGCGCGGATAACGATCAAGCATTAGAGCATGTGCCGGATTATACGCGGCGCGAAGTCGAATTCATCACGCAGAATGAGCATGTCGTCCACGTTGATGATTTTATCCTGCGTCGCTCGTTGATCGGGATGCTGGGCTATGCCAATCAAGCGGCAATCGAAGAAATTGCGGCGATCATGGGCGATGTGCTCGATTGGGACGATGACCAGCGCACAGCCGAGATTGAACGCACGCTAGACGTACTGCGGCAGAAGCATCGCGTTGGTGATCTCGTGCCACTGGCATGACGCAATATCTACAACCGTGCGGGTGTGATCTGCGTATGCGTGAGTAGTGGAACACAAGGTCTGGTGCAATATTTAAGGAGGCTGAATAAACATGGAACAACAACAAACTTACGCAGATGTAGCGCCAATCGCGAGTGTCGGCAAACGCTTCCTCGCTATCCTCATTGATGGTCTCATCCTCGGCTTGATCTCAAGCCTTTTGTTCGGCGCGGCGCGTGAAGTTGGTGGCGGGGTGGGTTTCGCTGTCACTCTCTTGTATTACTGGTACTTCTGGACGCGTCAAGATGGGCAAAGCCCCGGCAAGAATATCATGAATTTGCGCGTCGTTAAAGCTGATGGTAGCCCGCTCAGCGATGTCGATGCCATCGTGCGCGTGATCGGCTACTATATCAACACAGCGATTTTGCTAATCGGGTGGATCTGGGCACTGTTCGACCAGCGCAGTCGTGGCTTGCACGATCTCATCGCGGGTACGATCGTGATCGAAGATGAGAAGCGCAAGTGACCCACATCAGCTGAGCCACTTGCGACGCTGTTAGCGCCCGCTTGATGCTTGCTTGGCTTGCTGGATATAATCACGATAATAGAGCGCACTCGCTTTTGGGGTGCGTTCTTGCGTTTCATAATCGACGTAATGCAAGCCGAAGCGCTTTGCATAGCCTTCCGCCCATTCGAAGTTATCCATAAAGCTCCACGCGAAGTAACCCGCCATCGGCACGCCCATCGCTATCGCTTGTTCAATAGCGTCTAAATGCAGGCGATAGTATTCCACGCGCTCAGGGTCATCGACTGTGCCATCTTGCGGCGGGTCGTCATCGTAGGCACAGCCATTTTCGGTGATGTATATCTTGGGTGGATAATATGCATCATGGATATAGAGCAAGGTATGTAACAGTCCGTCTGGATAGACTTCCCAGCCCATGGCTGTATGCTGGGCATCCTGATTGCCAACGATGCTAAAATCGTGTAGCCCATCATCAATGTGTTGAACGATATTGCGCGTGTAGTAATTCACACCGAGGAAATCGATCGGCACGCAAGCCGTGGCGATCTCATCGAGTTGGATGCGCTCGAAGATGCCTTTCGGCTCAAGATAAGCCACGAGATCGGCGGGGTATGTGCCTTCTAACACGGGCTTCAAGAACCAATCGTTGTTGAACGTATCGGCACGTTGTGCCGCCAGTCGGTCAGCATGGCTATCGCTAGCTGGCGTGATGTAAGTCTGGTTGAGCGTGATCCCCACGTCAGCCGCGGCGACATTCTCGCGGATGACGGGCACGGCACGACCGTGTGAGAGCATAAGATGATGCGCGACGGTGTAGGCGCTGGTCGGGTCTTGTTTGCCGGGTGCGTGGATGCCGAACAGGTTGCCGAGCATCGCCACGACGAAGGGTTCGTTATGGGTGATCCAGTGCTTAACGCGATCGCCAAGCGTGCGCGTCATCAGGTCAGTATAATCTGCAAACCAGATGATGCTCTCTGGATTTTCCCACCCGCCTTGATCTTGTAGCGCCTGCGGTAAATCCCAGTGATAGAGCGTGATGTGTGGTGTGATGCCCGCTTCCAGCAGGTGATCAATCAACCGATCATAAAAATCAAGCCCTTGTTGGTTGCGCTCGCCAACGCCCTGTGGCAACACCCGCGCCCATGCAATGCTCAGGCGATAAGCATCAACACCGAGATTCTGCATCAATTGTACGTCCTCTGGATAGCGATGAATGTGATCACAGGCGACATCGCCGGTCTCGTTCTGGTAGACATTGCCTGCCTCGTGCGAAAAGCGATGCCAGATACATTCGCCCCGCCCATAATCCAAACCGCCACCTTCAATCTGGTAGCTAGATGTTGCTGTGCCCCACGTAAAATCTTGCGGAAAAGCCATATCATGTCCTTCGTGTTGATCTTAATGTGAAACTCTAACCTGATTGTATCGTCAAGGTTGATGCTGTGACAAACCCCAGCCATACCAAATCCGCCGCGATTCGCTGGTTAACCTGTTCGACTTGATGCTATACTATGGTAACCATGTGACCACAGTGATTGACCGATACCGATGAGCGACGAAAAGCAAGAGCTGACGACAGCAATCACCCTCGATATTGAGCCGCATCGCATGACTGGCGCAATTGTCGATAGCGAGGGGACTGTCGATGCGATCCACTCTTTACCGATGCCGTTAAACGAAGGATCACAAGCCATTATCGAGACGATTGTCGTGCTATGTAAACGCCTGAAAGAGAACGCACCGGCGACCGTGCGCGGCGTAGGCATCAGCACTATAGGCCTCGTCCATCATCGCTCTGGCAAAATCTTACATGCTGAGGCTGACCTGAGCATCTTGCAGGATTTACCGCTGGCAGAAGCCGTCGCCAGTGTCATCCACCTGCCGACGCGCGTCGAAAATCGCGTCAATGCGATGGCGATGGCTGAGGCACATCTCGGTGCTGGGCAGGCGTGTGATAGCTTTTATTACATCTTCGCGGATGAGACGCTCAACGGGGCAATCATGCAGAACGGCGGTATCTGGCACGGGTCGCACTTCAGCGCCGGGCAAATCGCGCATCTCGTCGCTGGCTGGATGAGCCAAAAACCTATCACCCTCAGCCAGAAGGCATCCGGTAGCGGCATCGCCTCTGAATACAGTATGCGCTCGCGTAAATTTCGCGTGCCAGCTATTCGTGATATTTTGCAATATGCCAAACATGGCGATCAATTGGCGATCCGCGTTGTGCGCGATGG
>DAOTTV010000099.1:0-4115 GCA_034437755.1 Anaerolineae bacterium
ATCGACATCCAGCCCACCGACGCATGACCTGCGCTCAATCGCTGATGGCATATACAGCATAATCATCCTGCCGCGCGACGATCACAAAGTGTCCGGCAGGGGCTAGTGCCATGTCATAATTCGCGACATTATCGCTGAAGTTAGCGGTCAGCACGTCGCCAGTCTCAACCGAGTAAATACTTGCGCCTGCTAAATGCAAGGCGAGCAACAGACGACCATCAGGCGTGAACGCCAGTTCATACATGCCAGCACCGGCTTCGTGGACGATATGCTGTTGATTGGCAAGCGATGCCGCACTAAACCAGTCAAGACGCCCTTCCTGACAACCCATCTGTGCGAAATTACAATGTCCGGTGAGGATCGTCTCGCCATCGGGGGCATATTCGATCGCATTCAACCGCGTATGCCACGATAGGGGCGCACTGCGCCGGATGCTGTCGTCGTCTAAGTTCCAGATGGCGATTGTATCACTCGTGCCAATGGCAATCTCGTTCCCATCCGGACTCCACGCCGTTTCACGCCCATCTGCAATTGTCACTGTATGAAGCACCTGATTAAAATTATTCAGGTGGCGCACCTCATAGCGATCGGTATTAATCACGGGCGTTATGATGCGTGTACGCTCTGGATTGAGGCTAGTATTTGACCAGATCAGCGGGCGGACAGTCAGGCGGTCGATGATTGTGTATGTGGATGTTTCGTAAATCACGAGTTCTTCTTGCTTTTGCACCAGCAAGCGGTCATCCGGCAAGAACTTGATCGCATGTGCCAGACTGCCAATGCTGACCGTTGCTAGCACGTCCCATGTGCGTGCATCGTACACGCGCAGGGATGGATCAACCGCTTGACAACCGATCGCCACCTGCGTGCTATCGGGGCTGATGTCGATTACATCAGCAGAGTGAAAACCGACATCGCTATCACAACTTAGCGTCTGCACGATCGACAACTGATCGATATTATCAGCATCTAACAGCTGATAATCGCCAATGTACGGGATTAACCAGTATTCATCGCCCGCTTCGGCTGTCCAGCCCTGTAAGTTGCCGTATTCAATCTGCCACCAGACGAAACCATCCGCACATTGTGGCCCGCCAGTGACAGCAAATGCGCCGTTTGCTGGTATCGACCCGATGACCTGCGAGCCATCCGTGCCGTAGGTATCGCGCACGTTATTGGCTGAGAGGGATGTCACCACGCCTCGTTCGCCAACGATCATGCGCGGTGGAAATGCGTCAACACAGGTGAAGGTCTCCTGTGCGCGCACGGGGTATAAGCCGATCAAGACGACGATCAGCATCATCCATGTGTATTTCATTGTTTATAGCTCCGATGATAGTGTGTGTTGTCTGTGATAAGTATCACATAGGACGGGCATACCTGCTACGTGCTTCGTGACTTTTTGCGCGGGGGGGATTATGTCTCGCGCATCAGCAGTTTGATGTCATCGAGCCAGCTTCGCATCGCCCACAGGATGATGCCCGTCAGCGATAAGAACACGCCCATCACGGTGAAGATCACCACCAGCAGACTCGTGCCGATCGGCAACACTTGATTGACATTGAACCCGCGCACGACAAAGCCGCCCAGCACCACGCCGATGATGATCGACACTAGCCCCGGCGCAGTGAAAAATAGAAGCGGACGATGACGCGCCACCAGTCGCAAAATGCCGTTGAGGACGTTCCACCCGTGCGAGACAACCGGACGCTTGGGCTTGTCGCTATAACGAATCACGATTGGTACTTCCATCACTTTCAGCCCTAAGTCTTTGACGAGGAACTGCATCTCAGATTCAACCGAGAAACTGCGCGAACTGAAACTGAGCTTCTCTAATGCGCGGGGCGAAAAAGCACGATACCCACTCTGCGAGTCGGTCAAGGATACGCCGGATAAGACGTTGGTCATCGTCGTGAAGCCCCAATGCCCGACAACCCGCGCCACCGGAATATCGCTGTGATCGTCCAGATAGCGCGAGCCAACGACGACATCGGCTTCGTCGGCTAAGATCGGCGCGACCACCTGCGTAATTTGCTCCGGCATGTGTTGCCAGTCGCCATCCAGCGTGACGACTGCGCGCGGGTCGTACTCCTGCGCTTTACGAAAGCCGGTATTCAGCGCAACGCCCTTACCACTATTGCGATCGTGGCGCACGACCACCGCGCCAGCGGCGAGCGCGATCTCGCGCGTGGCATCCTGCGAGCCATCATCGACGACGATCACCGTCGGCACGTATTGGCGCGTCTTGAGGACGACACTGCCGATGAAGCGTTCTTCGTTGTAAGCGGGGATTAAAACCACCACCTGATCGAGTGTTTCGCGTGTCATGCGTTTGCTTTCAAATCGAACGGAATCTGCCATAATCTAAGCTACATCACCGCCAATAATCAAGTGGCAAAAGCGCAATCGCCCGTCAGATGCACCGCCGCGCTTTCAGTAGTGACAGCCTGATTCCCAGCGATTAAACTGCATCTATCATCCGAATAAATAACACGAGGAATTGATGTATATGTATTATATGCGTCGTGTATGTCGCTTGTTAGGGCTGGCATTGCTCATGTTAGTTGTCGCCGCCTGTGGCCGGATGAAGATGCGCCGTATATCATCGTCGGCGGCTTACAGGTCGATTCGTCCGTGCCGATCCCAGTGCCAGAAGATGATGCAGCTGTCGTGTTGACAGTCACCGGTGCAATCGACAACCCCAACGACGGCGATCAAGCCTTATTCGATCTGGAAGCGCTGGAACAACTGCAACTGATCGAATTCACCGTCGATGATATCATTTTCGACCAGGAACTGACCACGTTTCGCGGCGTGCTGTTCTCGGAATTGCTGGACTGGTTACGCGCTGATGAAAGTGCTAGTGAACTTATCGTGACAAACAGCGATGGCGCGACAACGACTATTCCCATCAGTGACGTTGAATCTTATCCGGTACTGCTGGCGACCAGCGCCAATGGTCAGCGATTGGTCGAAGAACGCGGTGGCGCGTTGCGCGTGGTATACCCCAATCGCCGTCTGGACTTCACGCCGGCATACAACGAGCGTTGGTTAACTGGCGTGACAGCGATTGAGGTACGGGAGTGACCAATGGTTGGGTTTAGGCTAAGCCGAGAATATGCGTGATGATTGTCGCGCCGGTGCCGCCGATGTTCTGCGTCATGCCGATTTCAGCATCTTTGATCTGATTCTCGCCAGCGTCGCCGCGCAACTGCATCACCAGATCGACCACTTCGTAAACGCCGGTCGCGCCGATCGGATGCCCGCGCGCCTTCAAACCGCCGAAGGTGCTGATCGGGATGCGTCCGGTCGGTGCGATCTCGCCCTTATTCGCCAGATCGACCCCGTGTCCGGGATTAGCGAAGCCCGCCGCTTCTAAGCTGAGCGCGGCAATGATCGAGAAGGCATCGTGCAACTCGAAGATGTCGATGTCCGCCGGCGCTAACCCAGTATATTCATAGGCTTTCTGCGCGCCTATCTTGCCCGCGTTCAGCACCAGTGGTTGACTGCGCTCGCCGACCATCAGGTTATCAGTCGCGGATACACTGGCGAGAATGCGAATCGGTGTCGTCTGGCTCAGTTCGCGCGCACGCTCCATCGAACACAAGATCACCGCCGCCGCACCATCGCAAATCGGCGAACTATCGAGGCGGTTGATCGGGTCGGAGATCATCGGCGCGTTGCGATAAGTTTTCTCGTTGACTTCAAACTGGAACATCGCGTTCGGGTTGGTGCTGGCGTTGCGATGCGCGTTGATCGCGAATGGTGCGAAGGCATCGTGCGGGATTTTGTACTCGTGCATATAGCGTTGCATGATGAGCGCGTTGAGCGCGACGAAAGTCGCCCCGTGGATGCCTTCGTAATCGGCATCAGCCGCCGTTGTCAAGCCTGATAGCGTATCGCTCGGGTTGGCATCCGTCATCTTCTCGACTCCGAGAACCGCGACGGTATCCAGCATACCGCTCATGATCGCCCGCACGCCGACCTGCAAAGCCATCCCGCCCGAGCCGCACGCCGCTTCGATCGTCGCCGCCTCTATCCCTGCCCAACCGACAAAATCAGCGATTAACGCGCCTAGATGCGTCTGATTGCTGATGCGCGGCGCTAGCATATTC
>DAOTTV010000100.1:0-9169 GCA_034437755.1 Anaerolineae bacterium
ACGCATACTGATACTGCCCATAGACATGCACAACGACGGAAGATTTGTAATGTCGGAGCAGTGCTACCAAGTCATCAATGCTTGGAATGCCATCACTGCGATATGATACCACTAAGATACTATCGCTAAATCGAGCGAAAACATCAGTAAATGCTTGCTGGATCGCCTGTTTATCCGCCCAGCGCGATGGCTGATGTTGTAAGCGACGATGCTTCGAGGCATAATCAACATACCGCGCCCAGTCGTCATACATTGTCAAGCCCTCTAAAAAGTGATAGAAATCTCTGTAATCAACCGCGCTACCTTTCCCCGAGATATACGGGGGATCAATGTAGACAAGATCATAGCTCGTTTCTTCGATGTGGTTGACATCCTTGTTAATCGCTTGATTGTCCTGACCATTATCGAAAATGGCTTGATTAGCTTCTTCAACAAATTGGTGGAACCACAGCGCGAAAGGTTTATCCCAACTGGTTTTATTGCCGAATGATCGTTGTACATCAGCTGTACGAATGTATAGATTTTTTCGATGAAACAAGTTATAGGGTCGCTTAACAATGCAAGCCTGAGCTAGTGCGAAGAATGCAATACTGCGCTCATAAGCATTTGGCAATTGCCAGATGCGCGGTACAATCGCATCTAACCAGCGATTTTCAGCATCTGTGAAGTAAATATCAGCAAAAGTCTGCGTGATGAAGCCTGCATCACTCGCGTCAAGATCTAATAACCATGACAGATGCTCTTGTGAGAGTTGGACATTGCTATTTTCAATTAATCCTCGTCCAAAATGATAGTTAAAGCGCAGGATGTCGTTATATGTAACCTGTTTACCTTGATCTTTAAGATAATAGGCAACTGCGCCGGTACCGCCAAAAGCATCTAAGCACGTATGAAAACCGAGCGTTTGCAGATGTTCTCCGAGCCAATCGACAAGTTTTACTTTACTCCCTTGATAGCGCGTGGACGGGAACTGATGGGTTAGATCGGGGAATAAGGGTAATTGCATAATATTGGTCACGTATACGATCGTGTTGTCATTGATTATATCATGTTCCTGATGATGGCATGGCATTTGCATCATTGTCAGAGCGCCTATCTCTCGCATATCATGAGCGCAAGCATTTGTACGGACAAAAAAGATAGGACAAGCAAGCATGGGCATTACGGCACATTTACCCGACCGCGATCCCATTTTTATCAGCAGTTGGAAAGGCTTTGCCAGCTTCAGCGATGCGCTGATGCAACTGGGGCACGACCATTTTCCGATGATTATCGATCAACTGCCAGATGGAGATGAGGGCGAGACGACTGCCGCCAAAGCACGCACGATGTTAGACGAGTTATTATATTTTCTGGAGCATCAAGCGGATGTGCCGCACGCGGTGCTGGTCGATAGCGAGCGCGGGCATGACATCAGCATGGGCAGTAATGTGCTGGGGGGCGTGCTGACGATGGATCGCGTGTCGGGCTATGATTTAGGCTTCGATGAGCAGGGGTTCTTCGTGCGCGATCGCCTGGAGATGAACCGGTTGCTCTTTCAGGCGATGCGCGTCGAACAACGCTTGATTCGTCCTGAAGATCACAGCGTTGAATACGTCGATCGTGATAGCGACCGATCGTTCCAGTGTCATGTGCCCTTTGGCAAGCCGATCACCGGCGAGGACGGTGTGCCGCGCATGGCATTACGCCATTTTCATGTGGAGCTACGCCCATCTGACCCGACACGCTTCGCCTACATCACCGACCCCCTACGCCAAGCCTTAGAAGTCAGCGTTGAGACGGGAGTGACGATTCGATGGGTGTAGAGATCGACCCACACGATTCGTCGGCGCTCTTCTCGGCACAGGCACGCTCTGCCACCCGTGACATGCCGTGGAAAGCGCGCAACGAGATCGAACGCCTGTTGCTGATTCCGCTCGCGTGGGTGCGTTGGCGCTTGTCGGGGGCGCGGATTGCGGCGGGTTGGTTGTGCTATGGCTTGCCGATCGTGCAGGTGCATCGGCGCAGTACCCTGCACATTGGCAAACGGGCGAGCTTTCGCAGTACGCGCCGCAGTAACCCGCTCGGAGTCGCGCATCCCTGTATGCTCAGCACGCGCCGCCCCCAATCACGCTTGCTGATCGGCGATGACTTCGGCCTGACGGGTGGGGCGATTGTCTGTGATGAGGCGATTACGATTGGTGATCGAGTGTGGGTGGGCGCGAATAGTGTCATCAGCGATACCGATTTTCATCCGCTTGACCTGCACCATCGCCAGCAAGCCCCTGCCGATGGTGCGACTGCGCCGATTGTGATCGAAGATGATGTGTTCATCGGGATGCACGCCCTGATCCTGAAAGGTGTTCGTATCGGTGCCGGCAGTGTGATCGGTGCCGGCAGTGTCGTCACCCGTGATGTGCCACCGCGCACGATTGTAGCCGGCAATCCGGCGCGTATCGTGCGATCGACCGCGCCGGACAGTGATGCCGGTTAGGACGTTGCCAGCGGAATCACTAAGTCTTTGCGGAAGGGCGTGATCGAGATCAGCTCGCCGTTATCGTTGACGTAAAAAGTATCTTCCACGCGGATGCCGAAGCCCTTATCAGGGTAATATAAGCCCGGCTCAATTGTGACGATATTGCCGACCTGCCATGTATCCTCCTGATCGGTATGACTGACGCGCGGGCGCTCGTGGATGTGCAGACCGATGCCATGCCCTAAACTATGGACGTAGCCTTCCTGTGTGCCGGGGTGACTGCGCCCGGTGGGGTGTCCTTGACTCTCGAAGTAGTCCAGTACGACTTCTTGCATTTGGTGCGTGGGCTTGCCCAACCCGAAGGACTCCAGCGACATATCGAAGGCGGTCATCACGTCGTCATAAGCGCGCTGAACGTCGTCAGTCGCGTGGCCGATGCTCCATGTGCGTGTCATATCGTGATGATAGCCGCCGCCCATCTCACGCGGGAAGAGATCGAACACGATTGCTTGTCCGGTGCGAAGTACCATATCAGCCTCGCCGCGGCTATGCGGGAAGCCGCCATCGCGCCCCATCGCGAAGATCATACCGGTATCTTCTAGCCCACGCTTGAGCAGTTCCATCCGCACCAGCGTTTTAATATCACCAATTGTGACCGGCTCGCCCGCGCTAGTCAGCACCGCGCCGTCATCGTCAGCGTGGCACGCCGCGATAAAATCCCACGCTAACGCCATCACTGCGTTGGTGCGCTCAGCGACGGATTGCAAGCGCGCGAGTTCGTCGTCGTCTTTGGTGAGGAAAGCCATGTCGAAGAGCGTGCGCCCCGTCTCGCCGACGAAGGTATAAGCGTCGAATGTCTCGTTTGCCAGTTGCACCCAGTTGATATAAGCGTTGATGTCGCCGCGCCCGTACATGCCAATTTTGCCAGAGTTGACGTCGGCGGCTTGCAGGCATCGTTGCCAGACCATCACCTGCCGCATATTTTGATCGTCGTAGGTTTCGATCAGTTCATGCACGCGAATATCACCATACGAGACGACTTCGTAGCCGCTTTTCTTGGCTTCTTCGGTCTCCATGCCGTTGACGATCAGAACCGGATCGTTGCCGTATTTCTTGACGACATAGCCGCCGGTGATCGGTGCGCCGTTGGTCATATAGTCGCGGACTTCGCTGTAGCCTTCGCCCCCGGCGATGAAAATCGCATCCAGTCCGCGTTCGTTCATCAGCGCATCAATATCAGCTTTCATAAGTCACTCCTTCTATCTGTCTTGCTTGCTTGAATAATTGTGGTGTCCTCATTGATGACGCTCTGTGATGACGCTCTGTACGGTCGCGAGGAGCTTGTCGTCCTGTTCGGGTAGTACGGTGCGCGGGTCGAGCAGGACGCGATCATCAGCGATGCGGACGATCACGGGCATCTCTGCTGAGCGCAGACGCGCCGCGAAGCGTTCGGCAGAGGGCGGATCATAGGCGAGTAGCGCCGTCGGCAAGCTCGTCCCCGGCAGACTGCCACCGCCGATCGCGGACTCGCCGCCGATCACCTGCCCGCCGATCTGATTGCGCCAGCGCAAAGCCCGCGCCTGCAATTCGTCGGTGCGGGTGGCGATCATGCGCCAGACGGGAATGTGCGTGGTCGCTTCGTCGCGGCGATAATGATCGAGCGTCGCGCTCAGTGCCGCGTAACACAACTTATCGACGCGCATCGCCCGGGCGAGTGGATGGCGCTTCAGACGTTGGATGAGCGACGCTTTGCCGATGATGATACCTGCCTGCGGCCCGCCCAGCAACTTATCGCCACTAAAGAGGATCACATCCGCATCCGCGGCGACGCTCTCATGGATCGTCGGTTCGTGCAGCAAGCCGTAATCGTCGGTATTCAGCAGAGTACCGCTTCCGAGATCATCGACCAACAGCAGGTCGTGATCGTGTGCGGCTTGCGCCATCTCGGCGAGGCTGGGACTCTGTACGAAGCCCAATTGCCGAAAATTCGACGCGTGAATCCGCAAGAACATCGTGCTATCCTCAGCGATATTTGCCGTGTAATCGTCGATGCGTGTGCGATTGGTCGTGCCGACTTCGATCAGGCGTGCGCCGCTTTGCCGCATAATATCGGGGATGCGAAAACCGCCGCCGATCTCCACCAGTTGCCCGCGCGAGAGGATACCGCTGTGACCCTGTGCCAATGCTGATAGCACCAGTACCAGCGCCGCCGCGTTGTTGTTGACGACCAGCGCCGCTTCTGCGCCGGTCAATTCCTTCAGGCTTTCCTCGGCATGCACATAGCGACTGCCGCGCTTGCCGGTCTCCAGATTGAATTCGAGATTGTTATAATGACGCGCAACGGCTTGGATCGCGTCCTGTGCCGCTTGCGAGAGCAGGGCGCGCCCTAGATTGGTATGAATGACGATGCCAGTCGCGTTGATGACCGGACGCAGAGTCGGCAAGAAACGCTGTTCGAGCATACTACGGCTTTGCTCTAAGATGTGTGTGGGGTCGGGGACGGCGGTATCATCGGCGAGGATGCGCTGACGACTGGTGTCGATTGTGGCGCGCAGGGTATCGACAACGGCGCGTCGTCCGTAGAGCGTCATCCACGCTTGCACTATCTCGCGCTGGAGCAGGGCATCGACGGCGGGCAGTTGGCGCAGGCGATCTTGCAAGGTCGTCATGAGTCGCGCTTTGTCTGCTGATCGTCGTCGGCTTGCGGGTCAATTTCAACGGTGATCACGTCTTGTGCGCGATCGTTGTCAGGCGCATCATCGACCAGTTGTACGTCATCGTCGCCATCGCTCAGGCGGTGTGTCTCGCTGTCGTCGCGTTCCTGTACGTCATCACCATCAATGACGATCACGTCATCTTCTTGCACGGGACGCGCCTGCTGATTGAGCTCATCGAGATCCATCTCCTGTATCGCGCTGAAGATGCTGAAATTGACGAGCTTGCCACCGCTCTCTTTTTCACGCTTGGCAAAGCGCGCCACGTTGACCGCTTCGTAGACCAGCGCGACAATGATCGCAATGCCGATTTGACCGGTCAGGGTATAGCCGAGCAGACCGATGAGCAAGGGCGCGACCGACACGACGTAGAGAACCGGCAGCAGGACGACCCCGCCGACGATAAAGGCGATGATTAACGTGGGACTCAATTTCTGGGGCATGATGGCGCTCAAGCCGCTTTCGCCCTTGATGCGTAAATCCGCGATCACTTTTAGCGGAATCCACGCGCCGATCACGATAGCGTGTAAGAGCAATAAATTCAGACCGACGGTGCCACCGCCGGCTAATAAACCGATGAGCGAGACTGGGAACGCGCCCAGCACGCCCAGCAGGCTGAACACCAGCACAGTGGCGAGGATCATTTGCGGGTTAATCGGGCGATTTTGCACGGGTTAATCCTTATCGATGGCTAATTCACGGGTGCGCAAGAAAACTTCGACGACGATGAAAACCACCGCAATGAAGATCGCAGGCGGTATTGTCAGGGCGCGGGGGATTTGTAGCCACGCACAGGTCACGACATAGAGACCGACCCATACGCTCTGCCGGACGATGATCCCGCTCGCGGGGACATCCTGCCCGACGGCTGTGAAGCGCACGTTCAAATAGCGCACGATCGGCAGGACGGTGCCGGTGACTGTCAGTTGTAATAAGACGAAGAATAACCATAACTCGCCACCGATGCGGGGCAGGGATGCTTGCACCAGTTGATATAACCCGAACCAACCACAACCCGCGAGAAGCGCGGCGGCGATCAGCAACCCGAGATGATCGGGCGGGGTATGATCGGGCGTATTAGATGATTGTGATGAGTGTGATTGTTGGCGCGTCATCATGCGGGCATTATACAGCGAAATAATGGCGTTGACCACAGGCGCCTCACAGGACAAACGCCGGACAGGCGTGATCAGTACCTGTCCGTGCGCGTTGATCTGTGAGGGGATTTATGATTGCGCG
The DNA here is from genome assembly GCA_034437755.1 of Anaerolineae bacterium. Taxonomy (GTDB): domain Bacteria; phylum Chloroflexota; class Anaerolineae; order Aggregatilineales; family Phototrophicaceae; genus JAUZRW01. The sequence continues at coordinate 6,409 of DAOTTV010000100.1, forward strand.
CGCGTCTGTCGGTCAGACGGCTGTTGCTTTGATTTGATGATAGAGTTCTGTTGTCGCTTTATCCGGTGCGACCCCGAGTGTATCTTGCAATTGTTGTTCAAGCGTGTTGTATTGGGCCAGTGCGTCGTCTATGCGTCCCAATCGGTTGTACAATTTCATCACTTCACGATGGATGTCTTCACGTTGTGGCTGTTCTCTTAATGCTCTGACGAAGAAACCTAATGCTGTTTCATAATCTTCTGCGGATTTGTGCAAGCGTGCCATGCCTATTAGGGCTTCGACAAAGAGCAATTGTAACTTCTCACGTCTTTCGACGACCCATGGCATATCAAGGTCTTGCAAAAAGTGGCCTTTGTATATTTCTATAGCACGTTTATAGAGCTTACCTTGTTCTTCATCATTGAATGTCATAGATGCTTTTTCAACAGCATCTTCGAACTCAGCAACATCATAATGTCGAACGACTTTATTGCTCGGGCTATAGAAACCATTGCCATATTGTGTTAATTCGTAATTCTCATCATCCATCACCTGATCGCTGATACATTCTGTGATTTTACGCTTGGTGACATGAAAGACGTTGGTCGCTTCTTTGATGCTGAGATTCGGCCAGAATACTTCAAAGATTTGGTCTCTTGTAAGTAGTTTATTATCAACAAAGTAAAAGAACAAGTTGCGGGGCAGTGCGCCATCCCAGTTCTCTATTTGTTGCCCGTTGACTAAAGCATGTCCGCGCCCGAATGCGTATATTTCTAATTGTGGTTTCACGTCATCACTCACTGCATACATAACATCATCTTTCCGGTTGGCTGTTCCGAGTACAGTCGCTAATTGTTCTTTGACTAGGCTCGCCCAGGGTTCATAAGTCGCCACACGCGCGTTAATCACGAGGCGGCTATCGTCGGATAAATTGCGGGCTAGAGCGTCGGAGAAATTGATAAACTCGGGTGTAATGGAGAGGCGATCGAACTCATCCAGATACAAAATACGGAGATCACCGGCGGGGATTTCTGCGACATCACGTGCGAGCGCGTGTCCTAGCTCTTCGGGTGATTTGTCCAAATGATCGAGCGCATGTGTCCCAAAGTCTTCATGATTAGTGCGCTGTTCTTCAATCAATTCTTGTACGAAATCACGGATACTTAAATCTTCACCTTCAACACGATGATATAAAATTATATCTTGATCACGATCCATGAAGTATGTCAAGAATATATTACGAAATTGTAACCATGGATATATGATGAAGATACGCCTCGTTTGGAGTAGCTCCATGAACGAATCTGACGGGAGACTCGTTATCTTTGCTGTTTTCATTTGTAATCCTCACAGATATTTTAGTGTAATATCTGATTTGAGAAATGTCAGATATAACAATATCTGTGCAATTCTCTAAATCTAAAAAAATTTATCATAACTAGCTAGTAATGTCAATATAATTAGGGCTGATAATGCTAAATGTTGTTATAAATTGCTAACAGAGCATCAAATTAGCGGGGTATAATGGCTAAAATAAGGATGAGAATTAGATGATTAAACGTATTGATAATGCAGACCAGCTATCATTAATAAAAGCTCTATTTCCGCTTTTAGAAGCCGCGATTCTCCTGCTTTTGATCGTCGCCATGTGGCAGCCATCCCCGCCCTACCGCGATCAGTGGGTGTGGTTGTTGTGGCTCGCCTTGCCGATCTTTCGCCTGCGCGTGATGCTCTATGATCGGCTTTATGTGCCGACTCCGCTCAATCGCTGGTTACTGGTGTTCATCGTCCTCACGGGTATCAACTACTCGCTCGCGCCGATGGCACCTGAGAGCTATGTCGTCCTGCTCAGTCGCCCTCTGCTAGGGATGTGGATTCATCTCTATATGGTCGATCATGCGTATACCTGCCGTCATATGCGCTGGTTGTGGGGCGCGACGCTGGGCTTAAGCGCGACCCTGACAACGCTTGCCTTGCTCGCCACCCAGTGGATCCCTGAAAAAAACTTGTGGCTCGCGCCAATATCGGAGCGTCTGCCGCGCCTGCTGTACACGAGCGACGATTTGCTATTATATCGTCTCCAACTGAGCTATAATCCTAATGAGGTAAGCGGGGCTATGCTGTGGCTCGTGCCGATTCTCTATGCGCTCATGCTCACGCCGTTATCGCTAGCCGACCGGCGCGCACGCTGGGCTGTACGCATCATCGCGGGGATGATATTCGCGCTGATGTTGTTCGCTATGTTGCTCAGCCAGAGTCGCATCGCTTTGTTGAGCATCTTCGTTGTGCTGGCGCTGGTTAGCATGATCTTGATTAAACGCCTCAGCGGGCGCTATCTGGCGATTGCCGGCGTGGTCGTCGGCGTGGTCATCACGCTGGGGGTGCTGTTCAATCCCTTTGGCGTGTTCCCGCGTGTGGATTGGGAGTGGGAGCGCGGGCTGACACATCGTGATACCAAGAGCATCCAGAGCCGTCTTGATCTGTGGCAGTCGGCAGTCGCCATGCTCCGTGACTACCCGCTGACTGGTATGGGGCTATCGATGTACAAGATTGCCGCATGGTCAACGCCGGAATACATCGTGCCGACCTTCGCCCGTCTCGACTATCCGCCCCCGCACGCGCACAATGAATATTTGCATATGGGCGCGGATATGGGCCTGCCGGGGTTGGCGGTGTATATCACTTGGCAGGTGGTGATCCTGTCGATGTTGTGGCACAACTGGCGCAATGGCGACCCGAACACCCGCCGCTTAGCTGTCGGCTTGTTCGGTGGGTTGCTGGC
>DAOTTV010000101.1:0-71651 GCA_034437755.1 Anaerolineae bacterium
TTGTCTGAGGGTATCTTGTGCTTAAATGTCGCAAGCTATCCGCGAGGAAAACTCAGCACACAGCACTCAGAACTAATGACAGCAACTGCTTCTCACTTCACATAGAACGTAACAGATAAGGTATTAGAATATTACTTGAGAATAATAAACGCTCACGGGCAATATCATCGCTGTTGGTACAATTCAACAAAGCGCGGCAGACGTAGCTCATCTCAGCACTTGTCCACAACGCCGATAATTAGGAGAAATACACTATCAATTTTCTACAATAGCGTTTGTCAGCCTCGCCATTAGGTGCATCTGCGGCAATCATGACCAAGGCATACGAACGCATTAAGCTAGTCAATTCCCACAAATTCAGCGTGATTCAGCGTGATTATCCCGTTCAAACGGCGAAAACGCTTGTGTAGTCTGCATAAGGGATTGGGCAAATTGACAGGTGATGATGAAAATGTCTCATCAAAACTACACAAGCATCCCCGACAATGCCCAACGCATCTGTCAAATCATATTTGTTGTCACAATCTCACAAAACATCTGTCAAAAATCTTATGAGAAAGCAACGTTATGGGATGGATACAGCGGCGTGTACACTCATGAACATCAACTGCTTGTTAAATTCTTTAATCCAGTTGGGGGCAATCAAATATGAAAACTCGTAATATGTTATATCGCTTAATATCAGTGGGTGTGGCACTCGCCTTTCTCTTTGTGATGGGCATGTCGTCCTTCGCACAGGATGACGAAGCACCTGTAGACGAAACGGCAACGACCGAAGTCGCCGAAGAGGAAGTCGCCTTCGCGACCGTCGAAGCGGTCGAAACAGTACAAACCAATCTCAACCAGACATGGCTTCTCCTCGCGGCGTTCCTCGTGTTCTTCATGCAAGCGGGCTTCGCGATGCTTGAGGGTGGTTTCATCCATCATACGGGCGTGATTAACTCTATGGCAGAGAATTTCATGGATGCCTGTGTGACCGCACTCGTCTTCTTCGCGGTCGGCTTCGGTGTTGCTTATGGCAATACGCTGGGCGCAGGGACGTATGAGAGCGGCATGTTCTTCCTCGGTGGCATCAACGGGACTAGCCCCGGCGATGGCATCACCTTCATTGATTTCTTCTTCCAATTTGCGTTCGCCGGTGCCGCCGCAACAATTGCAACTGGCGCGATGGCAGAACGCACGGATTTCCGCGGTAAGCTGATTTACTCGGCGATTTTAGGCGCACTTCTGTATCCAGTCGTTGTTCACTGGACATGGGGTGGCGGTCTGCTAGCAGGTTGGGGCTTCATCGACTTTGCCGGCTCAACGATCGTGCATCAATTCGGCGGCATCATTGCCCTCGTCGGTGCGATTGTAGTCGGCGCACGCTATGGACGCGAATTTGGCAACCCGCCGCAACCCGCGAACATGATGATGGCATCACTCGGTACGTTTATCTTGTGGTTCGGCTGGTACGGCTTCAACGTCGGTTCGACCCTCGCCGCCGACAATCCTAATATTATGGGTTTGGTCGCCGTCAACACGACGCTTGCCGCCGCCGCTGGCGCACTCGCCGCGATGATCGTCTTTTACATCCGCGAGCAAAAATGGAACTTGAGCTTCATTCTCAACGGGTCACTGGCGGGTTTGGTCGGCATCACAGCAGGCTGTGCCTTCGTCGCGCCCTACGCCGCGATCATCATCGGTTTGACCGCCGGTGTGGTCGTCGTCTTCACCGTCGATGTTGTCGAATCGTCGAAAGTTGATGATGCCGTCGGTGCGTTCGCTGTGCATGGGGCTTGTGGTGCGCTCGGCTCGCTGGCAATCGGTTTCTGGGGTATCCCCGCATTGACCGAGACCGCAGGCGGCTTGTTCATGGGCGGTGGCTTCACTCTGCTCGGCATTCAATTGGCAGGTGTCGTCGTCGTCGCTATTTGGGCAACGGTGACCGGTGTCGCGGTGTTCGTCCCGCTGAAAATGGCTGGTCTGCTCCGCATCAACGAGAAAGCCGAAGAAATGGGTATCGACGCATACGAACACGATGCCGCACTCTACGGTCACATCCTGCAAATCATCCCGGACAAGAAATCCGCAGAACCCGCCGGGGACTAATCAACTTTGTGAGTTAACGGGGTGAGTTTCCCTCCTTTCTCACCCCGCTCAAGCATTTTCTCCTACTATGTGTGTATATGTATGAGGACAGTCCCGATGGACTGTCCTCATGCGTTTCATGTCATTGCTGTGGGTGTAGCAAAGCCTTGTACCTGCCGACTTGCCCTGCTATTTCAGGACAGCGGTTGGTAGCCCATGCCACCGTCGACCGGCACGCCAACCAGATACAGCACCGATAGCGCCACAATAATCAACGGGAGCAAGAGCACCACGCGGAAGATCGGGTTATCGTTATTCAGGTGCATGTAATACATCACGACCAGATAGGCTTTGCCGAGAGACGCGATCACCAGCACGCTCACCTTAAAGAACGTCCAACTATCAGGGATGATCTCTGCCCAGATCACCTCGAACAGCGTCAGCGCGGCAAGCACGCCAAAGATAAAGGTATAGATACCACCGGGGAGCGTCATCTGCTCGCCAGTGAAGGGCAAGGTGAAGGTATCGCTATGAGCATGATCGCCCAAAAGCGATTCATCGCGATCAGCAATCACAGCAGTCTCTTGCATGAACGTGGTAATTTCTTCGTTCACCTGTTGCACAGCGGGATTATCTTCAGCATCCGCGGCAATTGCCATCGCGTTGGCAACCCCTTCTTCAAAAATATTCTCAGGATCAAGCTGTTGCGCTTCGCCCTGTGGGTCATAGTCAGGCGTGACCGCTACATCTTCTTTGTCCTCAGTCGGAATATCGGTTCGGTTTTCGACCTCTGCCGGACGCTCGTCAGTCGTGTGATCTGTGTCGTGCGACGGTGTCTCTTTGTTTTGTGTTTCGTCAACCATTGGTAGTCCCCCTTGTTAGACCAGATAAATCAGCGTGAACAGCACAATCCAGACGACATCGACAAAGTGCCAGTATAAGCCGAAGACCTCGACCCCGATGGCATCGCGGTCATATACGCCGCGCATCCCTTGTCGCAGGACATAGAGCGCCCACAACACACCAATGAGAACGTGTACACCGTGGAAGGCTGTCGGCGCGTAGAAACGCATGCCGAAGTTCGACGCATCCTCGCCCATGATGTTGCTGAAGTAAGTGTTGAACTGATCGTATGTCGCCGGATCAAGCACAACTGGCGCTGCACCCGAGACAATATCTGACAAGAAGACCTGCCCCGTGTTGAGCGTCGGCAGGGTAATATCCTGATATGAGACCGCTTCACCTTCGATCACGGTTGTATACTGTGCGAGATCAATGATGCTGGCGATGTTGTTCGGTTCAAAGTCCAGGCGATAATGATTGACGGTGCCAATGATCGGGTCGCGCATATCGGCGCTATCGACAGCGGATTCGCTGGCGTAGATGCCGTGTTCATGCAGGTTGACGTTGCTCTCGGTGCCGCCGCTTGCCAGCGCGACATCCGCTTCGACTTCTAAAACGTCTTCAAACAGCACCGTCTCTACGCTGAAATCGTACTTGTTCAGCGAGATACCCAGATGCGCCAGTTCATCATATTCGATGTACTGCCCGCCGAGGAAAGCCGTCCCCATGATTGCTGTCAAGCCGATCCAACCCATGAATTGCTGGCGTTTCCCCATTTCGATCGCACGCAAGCCCATGACCATTGCATAGCTCGATGCCAGCAAGATGAAGGTATTGGTCGAAACCAGCGCAATCCCTAGCACGTCCTTCACCAGCGTGACAACTGCCGGTTCGTTGACGCGGAAAACAGCGTAAGCCGCGATCAAAATCGCAAACAGCACGACTTCGCTCGCCAGATAAAGCCAGACGGCGAACTTCAAATTATTGTTGTATTCGGTTGTGGCTTCATCCAGCTCGTGATGATGCCCCTGTGATTGATCTAGTGTTATGTCAGCCATGTAAATCGCTTTCCCCCTTATTTATTGCCCGAGTACCTTGGGTAAACCCTTACGCATACTGCGGGCAACCCCTTTCGCACCGCGCCCAACACGGCGAAGCGGTGCCGGTGGCAGTTGTTCATCTTCTTCCCGTTCGATCTCAGCGACTTCTGCGACTTGTTGGTGTGCGCCGTAGAACAGGAAGGCGATAATGCCCGCGAAGACCACCAACGACAAAATCGTGAAAGCGACCATGCCGAGGAACAACACCATCTGCGTCGTCTGGAATGTGCCGACGAAGGGCAGGGTGAACGCGATGCCTGTGCCAAATGCAGCGGCATTCGCGGCGGGTTCAGCCGTCGTCTGCAAGAACAAGCCCGTCGGTAAGACAGCTAAGAAGTAGAAAGCGCCGATAACCACCAGCGAATAGGTCAAGATGCGCCAGCTATGGGCGAAAAGCCACGCCAGCGGGCGGAATTGGGCATCGTCGGCATGCTCGGCATCTGCCGGCACGATGGCGTGTTCGTCATGCGCCTCGTGATCGTGCTCGCCGTGTTCGCTCAATTTGGGGTTAAACGAACCGATCCCCCACAACCAACCCACAATCATCGTGAAAGGAGTCAGGATAAGGGCGATGCCCGGATCCCAAACGGGGGTAAGCCCTTGTAAATAACGTAACCCTAAGACGATAAACGCGCCGATCGCAAACCCTATGATTGCGCCCGGAATTGCGCGTGATATACCGGGATTTTCCATATCCATAAGCTGATTTCCCTCGAAAATATAGCGTCAAATGTCATCAAGTTTTTGAAAGGCGATGAGGGGTATTGCAACAACTCATCTGCTTAATTGTGATACATTGGTAACTACTCAGGTAGAGTCTTCTTGTGGGGTTTCACCCCACGCCCCAGCAGGGGATGTTTCCCCTGCACCCCAGTTTTGCCGAACGCTTTGCGTTCGGCGGGTACAGGTTCAAAGGACGGTCGTCCTTTGTGGGGGTTCGGGGGCAACGCCCCTGAGTGGTTGCATATATTGTAGCAATAATCGTGAAAAAAATCACGGTTAAGAGCAAAATTTCACTAATTCGCTACTCATCCACACTCTTTGTACCACAATCACCCCTGCGAAAACAGGGAACCCTAGGCATAATGCACGAGATACTACCCTTCATCGAGTGGATAAGGTCATTGTATGGCGATTGATTATGTGATTGATTACGACTGTGTGCCTAAGCAACGCTATGGCACCGAAGAGATTAAAGAACGTGTGAAAGGGCGCGAGCGCGCGACGATGATGATCCGGCTCTACCGTGAGAACGGCGACGACCGCCCACCATCCGAAATCGGCTTCGAGTTCACGCGCAGTACCCCCGAAGGCACCGAGGAAAACCGCCTCGTGAAGGTGCAGGATTTACTGGACGACTACGACGAAGTCGCCAAAGTCGCGCATCATTGTCAGGGATGCCCCGCCAACCGCACCGGCACGCCTTTCGGTTGTATGGGGGCGATTCAATATCCGATTAGCGGCGCGGGCGAGGCATGGTTACTCAACCAGTTGCCCTCGATTGATGAACCGCTGGTGTGGCTATTGCTGAAGCAAGGAGTCGAGAACTTCGCCTATGACGGGCAGACGATCGCCCGCTTGCGCCAGCAGAACGACACCTACTTCGAGGATAAAGTCGCGGCACAGCGTTTCCTAGGCGAGTTCATGCTGAACGCCAACCAGATATTCGAGATGATCTTCGCCGTGGGTGATGTTATCCCCAATCATGGCGCGGTGTTGTTGCTGTTCTACAACGCGATCGAGCGCAACGACCTAGAAGCCGCCGACATCATGGCGCTAACGCCGGCGACAGTCGAGAAGATCAAGAAGTATCCCTTCTTGCATCAGGTGATGGCTGGCGATGATCCCACTACGGCTGAGCTAAAGGGCTTTTTGCAAGCGGTGTATGCCGCATGGGCGCTGAATGTGAAGGTGTTGATCGACGCATGACGTGCTATCGCTGGAATTCGGTTAATTCGCGTGCGAGTCGCTTTTGCTCCAGCGGCAGATAAAAGCTGAAGACACTGCCGTCGCCATAGCGACTGCGCACATCGACTTCGCCCTGATGCCGTTCGATCACGTTCTTCACGAGGCTCAAGCCCAGCCCACTGCCCTTGACGCGGTGGGCCGGCGATTGCACGCGGTAGAAAGACTCAAAGACATAGGCGAGATGCTCGTCAGGAATACCGATACCCGTATCTTCGACTTCAAAATAGAAACTTCGCTTATCATTGCTGGCGCGTACCGTAATCGTGCCACCTTCCGGCGTGTACTTGATGGCGTTACTAATCAAGTTTTCCATTGATTGCCGCAATAAGACCGGATCAGCAATCACGCGGGGCAAGTTATCGAAGGTCAGCTCGTTATCGAAGGTGATGTCCTTCGCCATTGCCGCCGGACGCATGTTGACGATCACCAATTTGACCAGCGCGGCGAGATCCGTATGTTCGTGGAGTTCCAGCGGCGAACTGCGAATGCGCTCGACCCGTAACAGATCATCGACCAGCCCGCCCATACGATCCAGCACGCCTTTGATAATGCCCACGTATTCATGCACCGGCGACTCGTCATCGGGCGTATCGAGCGCGATCATATCGGTATAGCCGGCGATCAAGGCTAGCGGACTGCGTAAATCATGGCTAGCGACGCGCAACATCTCGTCTTTAAAGCGCGAGAGATCGTGCAGTTGTGTCACATCGTGCATCACGATCACGTAACCCTGCTTCTCGTGCAAGACTTCTTCCCAGATGGACATCGTCACCTGATAATCGACCTGCAAATTGTCAGAGCGCGTCTCAAACGTCCAGCGTTCGTTGCCCATCAAGCCCGCGTTGATAATCTCGACAATCGGTTCGAAGACGCTATCATGCTCGACAAAATCGTTGATGTTGCGCCCGACGATCATCGCGGTGCTTCCCGTGTCTAAGAGGGGGATCGCCGCCGGATTGACGAGTTTAATATTGCCCTCTTCGCTGAGCGCCAACAGCACATCTTGCATCGATTGTAAGACAGCACTCAGTTGGCGACGCTGGGTGTTCAAATTGTTGAACAACTGCGCGTTACGAATCGAAATCGTCGCCTGATTCGCGATAATCTGCATCAGGCGTAGGTGATAGGGCTTAAAGTGATTGGGGGCTTCGTGTTCCAGCGTGACAATCGCAATCACGTTGCCCTGATGCAAAAACGGCACACACACTACCGAGCGCGTGTCGATCGGATCATCAGGAAAGGTAATCCAGCGATCATCTTCGTATGTATCCGTGATGATGTCGCCACGCCGATAACGGCTAACCCAACCCGCGAAACCGTCCTCCAGCACTTTCGACACGACGCGCACCGATTTATCTTTATCGAGATCGCGCTTGGTAAAAATATAATCCCAATCGACTTCTGCCCCTTCTAGCAAGAAGAGACTGGTCTTGCTGGCTTTGACTGCTCGACTGACCAGATCAATCACGCGATTCAAGACGCGATCGAGATCAGTCAAAGTCAATAACTGTGATACTTCTGCCAGTAATTCTAAATCTTCAAATGTGGGTTGATTGTCATGACGCTGAGACATTGTCGGTACCATAATTTAAATCGCTATCGTAAGCTTACTAAAACATATTTCAATCATTTATGCCAATCAAAATGTGAAAATTCGCACGACCGCTAGTGTTTTCTAACATAAAAACACGATTTTTCGCTATTGATACGCCATAGTATCATCCGAAATGACGAAGCACACAAGTGATTCTATGTAACTGTTGCGGCATCACGCAAAACGGACGTACTGCTTGAGTACGCCCGGTCAGGTCTACGATGAAATTGTCGTGTCTACGCGCTTGCTACGCGTTCTGCGCCTGGCGATACCCATAGGCAGTTGCGGCGGAACCGAGGAAGATGCCGAAGGTCACGTTAGAGATAATCAAAGCGCTGAAGTAGGCGACCGAGCTAATATCCGAGATGCCAATAACCAACGGCAGGACAATCACGGCAATCACCCAGATGACGACACCGTATAACAAGCCCACCACAATCCAGAAGGCACGCGGCATACGCGGCATGATGCGCGCGAAGATTGCGCCGTAGACAGCACCGATTGACAGGTGCATGATTGTACCGAGCAGAATCGGGAAAACGCCGGTTGCCGCGCCTTCACGCAGGAGAACGCTCGCGATCACACGCGGCGATAACCATACATCTTGTCCGGTAGCAACGGCGAGAATACCGATAATCGCCATGATTGCCACTGACCCCATGAAACCGGCAAATGCACCGGCACGCACCGGCAATTCGCTGAAGTAAGCCTTGGGCGAACGGGTATCGCGTGTGGGGTCTTGCGAATTATTACTCATCATATTCGGGTACTGTGACGCATCTGTATTAGCCATAATACAAGGTCTCCATATCTGTGTGATTTAGTCACCCTTATCATAGGCGATAACGATCACGAAAGGCTTACTTATCAACCCGACATTCATCATGTACCCATTTGTCTTTCATTTTAGATGACAATCGTCTGTCCGATCAAATGCTTGAATAGCCCAAGTTTTTGTCGATTCGTTGTCATTGCCCCCAACTTCCCCTATAATTTGTATAAATCGTAGAGCAGTACGGGTTCAAGAGAGCTAAGTTATGCCCGATGGAAAGCGACACAACCCCTTTGAAGATTTTATCTCTAGTGATTCGTTCGATGTGAGCAAGCTCGATCAACCGATCGCCACATCGTTCGATGGTCTGGACGAACAGATGCAAGTCTTTTTCGAGTCTTTGCCGCAACCGCTCACGTATGAATTATGGGATACAGAATTAGACGACCAGCAGAAGAACATTTGTGCCTATCTCGTGACGGAATTGATCGATCGTGTCCTGCGCGAAAACCACGCGGAAGAATTGCAGGATGTGAGCGACGAAGACTTGATTCACTTGCTGACGGTGCCGGTCACGCTGGCGTTACTCGCCCAGCAACGCTTGCACACCCCGCCCGAAGGCATATTCGAGCCGCCCCAGCGCGAGCAAGGCGAGATCGAACCGCGCCCGACGACCAACGACGAATCGCCAGTATCACCACAGTTACTCGCTAATTGGGGCGACTTATTCCGAACACTTAAACATAAATTAAACTTATTTTTTAATCGCTTTTTCCGACAATAGTCTTTGCAGGATCGATTGGGTCAAACATCATGGTGATGTCTCTGGCGCATTAAGACCCCGCAGCGCTTGCCCAACCGCGCACATTGTAGAAGCTGACCGCCGAATAATCACCTGTGCCGGCGTTCGGTGGCAGGCCCAATGCCAATCCGGTATAGCCATCGCTCAATTGCGTATCTTCGACCCCGCCCAGATACACGCCGTTGACCACCATCCCCAGATACGACCCATCGCAAATTGCACGAATAGTGTTGCGTCGTCCGCCATCACTATGGATCGCACGGTGATTCTGCCAGCGTACGAGTGGTACATCCTCGAACTGTCCCACACGCCGGATCGAGAACGCGCCATCTGCCGAGATGAGGAAGTAATACCCTTGCCCACTGCCACTGCTCCGGCAGATGAGACCGGCGATAGCACGCTCATAGGTCGTCTTGAACTGTATATCGACTTCGAGAACGGCGTTATTGTGCTGGGTGCGGTTAATCCCCCACAGGAATTGCCCCGGACGACTCAGTAAGCCGTTATAGGCATCATCCGCTACATAGAGCAACAAGCCGTCTTGATCGACCTCTGTCCATGTGCCAGCACGATCAAAATCATCGCTGAGGATCGGCGCGCCGATTTCTACAACGCGGCGGGCTTCTTGGGGTGGTCGTTGCGGGATACAGGCGATTAGCAGGAGGCTGAGCAAGACAAACAGCATAAGACGCATGATTGGTAGCAAGCTTTCTGTTAGATAGCGGGTCACGACATCAAGCGCGATTGCACGCGCACGGCGACCGTTTCGCCAGTGACAACCAGCGTATCTTCGGCGTAAATCTCGCAAGTGACAACCGCCTTACGATCGTCGATATCTTTGATGCGCGCCTCTAATCGCAAGGGGACACCCATCGGGGTCGGCTTCTTGTAGGAGACGTTGAGATTGCCCGTCACACAGGTGATCTCTGGCTCTGTGCCCGGCTCGCGTCCGGCGCGGTCATAGAGAGCGGCAATCGCCGTGCCGATGCTATGACAATCAATGAGGCTAGCGAGCAAACCACCGTATACATAGCCCGGAAATGCCGTGTGTTCGGGGCGCGGTGTGAAGTGGCATCGCCCGACCTCACCATCCCATTGCGTTTCAATGTGTAAGCCTTGCGGGTTATTGACCCCACAGCCATAGCAAATCGCCGCCTCGGGGTTGTAATGATGTTGGATGGGTTTGGGAGCATCGCTCATAATCAATCATTCCTTCTTAAATCCGTCTTCAAAAAATAGGTCATATATCCGGTTATTCTTCTATATCATACCCGTGTTGTTCGTAGAATTCACGCTTATCCTGACGTACTTTGCGTAAAATTTGCCAGAATGTCCCGGCTGACCATGTGAGATAAGATGTGAGGGGCGCAATGCTCTCAATATCTATGTGCGTTTCGACTTTGCCCTGCGGGTCGCGGGTCGTCGTCTCGACCCATGTGTACAACACGTTAGGGCTCAGTTGATTCGTATCCACAGATGCCGTGAACCATTGCCGATAATCATCATCATCACTGATAGGCGGGGTGAGGTTTTTACAGAATACACGAATTGGTGAGTGAAGTGTCATATCATGTTGCCGACAGCGATATTCTCCATTTTGCTGACGCACCATGTAACGGCAGTGGACACAATCTGGCATTGTGCCTGACTTTTGCATAGCCCATCCTTGCATAATTAACGATTGTGATAGTTATCACCGCGCATTATAGGGAGCATGCATTAAGAAATATCGATAGAGGCTAAGATTTAATCTCGTATTTAACGATATTTCACACAGAATCATAATGCTCGCCTGCCCCGCTGGCAGGGCAGACGAGATCGTACCCATCATGCTTATGCCTTCAGGCGTTCCATGTGTTGCTTACGAAACTTGGCAACTTTGGGGGCGATGATAATCTGGCAGTAGCCCGCCAGCGGGTTGTTCTCGAAGTAATCTTGGTGATAATCTTCAGCGACGTAAAACGTATCGAACGCGCTGACTTCGGTCACGACGGGATCCGTCCACGTATCGCCAGCGTTGACCGCTTCGATTTTTGCGTCAGCAATGCGCTTCTGTTCGTCATCGTGGTAGAAGATAGCACTGCGGTATTGCGGCCCGACATCATTGCCCTGACGATCAGGCGTTGTCGGGTCATGGATGGTGAAGAAGACATCGAGCAAGTCACCAAAGCTGATGACATCGTTATCATATTCGATCTGCACGACTTCGGCATGTCCGGTCGTTTTCGTGCAGACCTGCTGATACGTCGGGTTCTCGACATGACCGCCACTATAGCCCGATACAACCGATGTCACGCCTTTGAGTTCTTTATAAACAGCTTCTAAACACCAAAAACAACCGCCACCTAGTGTTGCAACTTCTTTTGCCATGTGCTTTATCCTTCTCAAACTAGCTCAAATATTGATCGTGTATATACCGTTACAGCATACGTTGATTGGCTTACAGTCGCATCAATCAGCGTTGGAATGCTATTAGAGATTATGGCAATGCCAGCGTCGTGTGCAAGGGCAAATGATCGCTCCCCAGCGGCACACCCAGACTCGCGTCGATGGGGACGAAAGGCGCAGAATGCCACACATAATCCAGTCGTACCAGTGGCGGCAACCAGTTGCCTAGTTCTTCCGATGCGCCTGCCGGCCACGTAAAGCCCAGTTGCCAGCGCGTATGACGATACACATCGCCGAAACTGCGCGCGATCGTGTCGTAGATCGGCGAAAATTCGCTCATATTGAAGTCACCGCCGATGATAGTCGGGTTTGTCTCGCTATTTGCGAGCGCGATCACTGTCGAAATCTGGCGATTGCGGCGCGTCTCGTCATAGCGCAAGAGCAGAAAGCGATCGGCATTGTCATCGAGTGGCATCCACAGATGCACGTTATAAACCGTCACCGCTTGCCCATCAACATCGAACACAACACGCTGTTGGACGCTATCTTCCACGTCGATATTGTCGGCTTCGAGGATGGGATAGCGCGATAAGACATAATGCCGATTCTCGTTCGGGGTCTGTAACACATCGCGATGCGGATAGACTTCGATCAAGCGCGATAGCGGCGCACCAACTTCTTGCAACAGCACAATATCGGCTGACTGCGCCATCAGCCACTCTTGTACTGCGTCCAATTCTTGATTCTGTGGATACACGTTGAAGGTGACGACATCTAGTGCTATCGCGTCAGGCGGCGGCGGTGTCGGGTCAAGCACGGGCAGGATACGTAAGCCCCAGATAATCCCGGCGATGATCAGCAGAAGTAGATAGCGCAATGCCAACCGCCCCGCCCCGACTAAAATCATGATGACAAAGGCGATCAGCGCGACGAAGAACAGATATGGCAAGCCGTTATACAACAGGTTGAGCCAGCGCGCTTCCCAGCGCACGACGAAACGCGCAATGCAATAGACGATGAGAAAGAGCCAATACAAGTTGAGCAGTAGCGATGCCGTAATTTGTAGGCGCGTTTGCGTATCCCGATCATTCATAGGTCGATGTATCCTTTTTGGTTAGTTAAGCCCTCCCGACTATAACACGGATCATGACGGGCAGGCGGGCACAATTTCATCGTTGATTTCAGGACGGACAAGCGTGAAAGGCGTGATGACGACGTAGCCATCGAACCAGCTAGCATCGCGTTGGGGATCATCCTGAAAGAGATCATAGCGTACCTGATACCAGTTGAAGCGGCTATCAACACCCTCGGCACGGCAGATGACTTCCACACTCTCATTCGCGCCCATTTCGCCCACCAGCAAATCCGAGCAATCTGTCTCTAGGCACACGCGCCGATACAATTCTTTATCGATCAAGAAGCGCACCTGCTGGACAGAAATCGGCGTAGCCGTCGGCGGGCCAGATGTGCGCGTCATCGGTGTTGTAAGGTTGGCACTTGTCGCAGTCGGCGCGGACGTATTGGTGATGATCGCCAGCGTGTCTGACGGTACGCCGCCGATAGTAACGGTCGGGATGGGGGTCGGGCTAGCCGGATCAGTCGGGCGTATCGTCAAGGTTGGCGGTGCGGTGCGCGTCACCTGTACGATCGGTGTTGGAGGTGCGAGATTATTCAAAGCGCGGCGAACGTCACCGAGATCAATCCCGATGAAACGCCCATACACCAAGCGCACGACGAACACCAGCACGACGAGCGTCATCCCGCCCAGAAGCACCTGCCCGATGCGATAATGTAGCACACGCATGACGAGATCAGCGAGGCGACCGGGCACGAAATCATAGATCAGATGGCGCAACCAGACCGGCACCCGCGTTGCGGATTTTTGCGGGGCATAACGCGCCTTATAGCGATCGTCGGCGGCTCGTATGTCAGCCGGCGTGATCGTTGGCAACGCGCGCGAGGGCAACGGCATGTGCTGGGTTAGCTCGGCAATCTGGCTGTCAAAGGCTTGACCGTCACTGATTGTCACCGGCGCGATCGTCGTCAGCTTACTCAGAGCTGGCGGCAATTGTTGTTCAGTCGGCATCGTCGCCCGATCAACCAAAATCGGGATCACGAGCAGGCGCGTCGCATCGAGGGCGTTATTCAAAATCCGCAGATGCGCCGCCCCGCGCTGGCGCAGATCGCGCACCCAGTTCGCCCCGATGAGGATGAGCATCACATCCGCTCGCAGGATAGCGTTGCTCAAGGCCTGAGCGGGCGTGTTGCCATCCGGCACGAAAATATCGTCGTCGCTATAGCCCCAGGCTGTCGTCAACGCGGTCTGGATACGGCGTGCCATCTGGCGGGTTGATTGGTGGTGATACAACAAAATTTGAGTCATGACGGTCTGTACATTTCATCCGTGTGACAAGCTACACAAATTCGCCTGACAGTATAGCAGAGATCGTAAGCCATCGTAAGCCAACGTCACGGAACCGGGGTCGCGGTCGCCGTCGCACGCGGGCGTGGCGTAGGACTCGCGATATTGATCGCATTTTCGCCTCGTAGGAAACACTCAATCCCGTTGATGAGACCGGTGACGATCACATCTTGTCGCTGGGTCAACAACTCGCGGTCATTACGCATGAAGCCCATTTCCAAGATAGCCGCCGGTGTCAGCGCGTGAATCTCGCGGAAGGTGTGGTAATCGGTCATGTCCAGCGTCAGCGTGAAGCGTCGCTCCAGTTCAGTCGATCGGGCATAGTAGAGCGCGATACACTCGGCGAGCGCATCATCCGCCCCGCCTACCGGACGAGCCGCCGCCCGCGAGACCAGAAACGCAGTCGCATCCGGGCCGTAATCGCGGCAATCGTTGGAATGCAGAGAGACCAATGCTGAAGCGCGATAGTTCTCAAGGCGCGGGTCAAATTCATCCAGCAAGTCCACCACATAGCCGCGATCAATCAGCGCATTCGTCAGGCGCTGGGCAATATCGAAGTTGATCTCAGCTTCGGTCAAGCCATCCGGGCATATCGCGCCGGGGTCGTTCTCTGGCCCGCGATGACCGGAGACGATCCCGATACGCTGGAGATAATTAGGCGTGACCGGCGGCACTGTCGGTGATGCTTGAACGACGGGCACAGCTTGCGGGCGTTCTGTCGCTACCGCCGCCGGCAGACGATTCGCAACAATCGGATTGATGAATGCCGGATCCGTGAACCACGTGAAGATCGTCGAGGCAAGCGCGGCGGCGAATACACTGATGAAAATCGTGCGGATAAAGCCACCAATCATGCCCACGCGCCGCTTGCGCCGCCGTTCGCGCCGGCGGCGCAGGCGACGGATGCGCTGTTCTTCGAGCTTTGCCTGTCGCTCATCGTCGTCAATATCCGGCGCTTGATAAATCGGCACGCGCCCTAGAGGACGCTTGGGAAGTGTCGGGTCGGCGGGTGGTGGCGCGGGGTCGGCCTCAGCATCATGATGATCATCCGGCGGGCTGTCAGCAGTCGATACATCTGGCAGATCCGGCTCATCAGCGGGCACATTGGGCGGTTGAAAGGTCGCCGGTCGCGTGTGGATTGCGCGCGTGTCATCGTAGGTTAGCGACGGTTCGTCAGCTGGTTCGGCAGACGGCGCATCATCCGCCGTTGTATCGGTCGATGCGGAATCAGCATCGTCGGCGCTATCATTGGCTTCGATGACGGGCGACTGCCCTTGCTCGGCACGACGGGCGGCGGCTTGACGCATCATCTCCAGAAAGAGCGTCGATGGGGATAAATCATCCGGTTCTGAGTTGGGCGACTTTTTATCGGGCATTGGGCTTATCCTGCTGGCTGACGATCGGTGCTAGTTTAATTTAAGGCGGGCAAATGTGCCACTGATAAGGCCGCTCATGTCGGTGATGGGCAATCGGCTTCGCTAATGGCATCTGCCGGCGACCACACCGCCGCACTATTGCCGAAGACGCGCTCATCCAGCACGCGCAAGGTCTCACGCTGGAAATCGTACAGGCGCATCTCGTAGGCACTACGCACAGCAAGATAACGCCCATCCGGGCTAAAGCGCGGATAATCAGCAAAGTTCAGATCAACATCAGGCAGATAGAGTTCAGCACGGGTGTCATCCGGGCCGGCAACCAGCGGCAATTGCCACAGGCGATTCGCGTCAATCTCTTGAAAATCGCGCAGGGCACCGATAACCGCCGTCGCATCCGGTCGCCACACGTTATCGAGCGCCAGCATCCACTGATAATTGAGTTGCGTCGGGATTGCGCCGCGCTCGTTGGCAATCATCCACACCGTATCGTTGTTCGGGCTAGGCGAGTAGATGAAGCTCAGCAACTCGCTATCCGGCGACCAGCGCGGTTGGCTGATACTCCCTGTCTCGAAGTTGGTCAGCTGATACTTTATGCTGGCATCAGCGCTGACCATCCACAAATCTGCTTCGTTGACCAGCGTCGGCGCTTGTGGCGTTTGCCCCGGCGCAGGTTCGACGGTCGGCACAGCAGTCGCGAACACGTTCGCGCCGACAGGACGCTCGTTATAGCTGACATACGCCAACCACGCGCCATCCGGCGACCACACCGGCGAGAATTCGCGTCCGGTGACGCTGTAGAATTGCGGGGTGGTATCCGGCGGCGTGACGAAAGCCGTGTGATGATCAATCTCCCACGCGCCATCACGAAAACGCTCGCGACTCATGGTGAAGGCGATGCGCGTCCCATCCGGCGACCAATCCGCTTCCCACACGCCCCAGCGTTCGGGCAGCAACTCGGTGAAGGTGACCATCGGGCGCAGGTCATCGCCCGCCAGCGATGCGCTCAGCAGGCGTGCGGGTCGTGTGCCATCCTGCACCGTCACTAACACGCGACAGCCATCTGCCGAGAAATCCCAAACGTGATGCGCGCCTGTGCCCAGTCGCAAGTCACGATAGGTATCATTGGCGACATCGTACAGCACGATGCGCTCACGATCGACCGTATTGAGCGCGAGCAAGGGCGTTTGTAGCGGTGGCTCATCCTGCGCGCGGGCTGGCACAAGAGCGCCGAGAATACATAATAATAGCAAGAGACGACGCATGACAGGTACTTTGCTCGGATAATTGACAATTGCTGTCATTGTAAATGAGAGGTGCTACCCTGCCAATTCTCTCATATAGATTCCCTAGCCCAAAGGTCTATCCCTACGTACAATGGATACATAACTTATTTGTTATTCATGTGATTGATCGTGTATGATCGCATGTAAAATAGTCCATCAAAATATATAGAGAGATCGTAAGAATAATGGATGACATGGAGCGTTCAATCCAAAAGTTGAAGAAGCAAGTTGCGGCGATTCTCGATGAAGCGGGGATACAGGCACGCACCGGACGCCGCTTGCCCGATGTCGGGCGCGTGGCTGAGGGGGCAACGATCGCCAGCTTGATCGACCATACCCTGCTCAAGCCCGAAGCCACCGCCCGCCAGATCGAAAGCCTGTGCTTCGAGGCGAAGGAATACGGCTTTGCATCTGTCTGTGTTAACAGTGCCTATGTGCCGCTGGCAACAGAATTGCTGAAAGAGAGCGATGTTAAAGTTTGTACAGTGGTCGGTTTCCCCCTCGGGGCATCTCTGCCGCACGTCAAAGCCTACGAAGCGCGCCGCGCTATCGAAAACGGCGCGACCGAGATCGACATGGTACTGCATATCGGCGCGTTAAAGGCGCGCGATTTCGTCGCCCTCTTCGAGGATATGAGCGATGTCGCCTACGTGTGCCATGAAGAATACGAGGACTTCATCTGCAAGGTCATCATCGAGACAGCCTTGCTAACCAACGAAGAGAAGATCATCGCCTGTGAGATCGCCCGCGGTGCCGGTGTCGATTTCGTCAAGACGAGTACGGGCTTCAGCAGTGGTGGCGCAACTCAAGCCGATGTCGCCCTGATGCGCCAGGTCGTCGGCGCAGGTGTCGGCGTTAAGGCATCGGGCGGGGTGCGCTCGCTGGCAGATGCACAGGCAATGGTTGATGCCGGGGCGAACCGCATCGGCGCGAGCAGTGGTGTGAAGATCGCCCAAGAAGAGCGCGGTGCATACTACGACGACGTCACGCACAACCCGACTGAGGACGCATATTGAGCTAGCACAAATCAGCGACGATCGCGGTTGTCCCGCGTTTACATGAAGGCGTTCAATGCTACAATGGGCGCGCAATCATCGTGTAAGCCAATGATGGAGGTTGGTTATGGGAACGCTTTATATCGTCGCAACGCCGATTGGAAATCTAGAAGATATGACCTTTCGTGCGGTACGCATCTTGAAAGAAGTCCACTTGATCGCCGCTGAGGATACGCGGACATCGCGTGTCCTGCTCAATCACTTCGAGATTGAAACGCCTATGACCAGCTACCACGAGTACAGCCATAGCAACAAACAAGAGAAAATCTTCGATGCGCTCGCTATCGGGGATGTCGCGCTCATCAGCGATGCCGGCACCCCCGGCATCAGCGACCCCGGCTATGAACTGACACAGGCGGCAATTGAGCGTGGTTATCCGGTCGTGCCGATCCCGGGCGCAAACGCGGCAATTACCGCCCTGGTCGCGTCCGGTCAACCGACTGATAGCTTCGTCTATCTGGGCTTCTTGCCGAAAAAGCAAAACGCGCGCCGTGATCTGTTCAAGTCACTCAAAGGCGAGAAGCGTACACTGGTCGCCTACGAGAGTCCTTATCGGGTTGCCGATACGCTGGGGATTGTCGCCAGCATCCTCGGTGATGATCGTGAGGTGTGCATCGCGCGCGAGATCACCAAAAAATTTGAAGAATTCTGGCGCGGGACGGCGCGGGCGGCACATCAGCACTTCCTGGATGATAACCCGCGCGGTGAAGTCACGCTGATTATCGGCGGGATGCCCGTCACGCAGGGCAAGTGGGATAAACAACAGGTGCGGTCAGCTTTACAGGATCGTATCGACGCGGGCGCCTCGCTCTCGATGGCGGCGAAGGCCATCGCGGCAGAGAGTGGCTGGAAGAAGAGCGCCGTTTATGATCTAGGTCTGGAGAAGTGAGCGCTTGATGCGGGCAAAAATCGCGCTTGTTGCTTCGTATAGTAGAAGAAATTTAACGTTTTTGTCAGCAATTAGCTAATCAAAAACAAGGCTGAATTTAGCGATATATCCCAAATTTTTGCATTTTATCCCAAATTTTTTGGGATATTTGGGATATATCGTCATCGCACGGTTGCCGTCGATTCGCCGCAATTATGCGCTCGATTTCAGGCATAGAATGTGAATCACCCCGGCAAGGTGTTATACTTAATCCCAACCAAAGGGATGATAACCAAACCAACCACTCACTCGGAGATTTATGGATAGCTTCGACTTCACACGGGTGCTACCGCGTCGCACGAGTAGCCTCAATACACAACGCGCCTACTATCGCTGGGTTGATCGCTACCTCGTCGATGTTGCCGGGCTGAAAGCGACACGCGGCGATAATCGTCTCAAACGAATGGAAAATTTACCCATCAAGAGCCTACAACGCCACTTGACACCGCGCAAACTCAGCAATTGGCTCAACCGACTGGCGGAGGACGGACAGAGCCGGCAGGGACTCGATCAAGCGCGGGCGACGGTGGTCACACTGGCGGATTTGCTAGCGCAGGAAGGCATCATCACGCGCGAGACTGCCACCGAAATACAGGTCATTAGCGTGCCATCCATCCGCCGCAAAAACACGCCTGACACCTTGCTAAGCCCGGATGATGTGAAGCAACTGATGGCGGCAACACGCAACATGGCAACATCAAATAACCAGATGCTCCGTAACAACGTCGTCGCGTCGATGCTGTGTACGATGGCGCTACGGCGTGAAGAGTTATCGGTTGCCAAATGGGGCGATATCCACCTGAACACACACAAGCGCGTCGTGCTAGGGATGAGCGATGGCGAGATTGATGTGCCCTTATCAGTCGTCAATATCATCGACCGCTGGCGCAATGCCATCGGCGATCCACCGCCCCACAGCGCACTCGTACGCCGCATCTGGAAAGGCGGGCGCATCGCAAAAGCCGGTTTATCGCCCGATGGCATCTGGTTGATTATCCGCAACGCCTCGCGACATGCCGGTTTGGGTCACGTTACGCCAGATGACCTGCGGCGGTCAGTCGTCGCAACCATGTACCAGACCGGCGTGCCCGTCAGCGAGATTAGCCAGTTGCTTCGCCATCGCACCACTTTAATTACCGAGCGTTTCCTCGCAAAATTACCCATTGACGATCATTAAGCCCGTCGGTCATGCATGCACATACCCTATTGATAAGATTAAGATAGTTTTAATTACGATCGTCTTTTTAAGCCTACCTTGACAGCAAACTTTATCAATCCTCATAAACATATGGGACGATGATATTATGTAGATGTAATGTAAGATAAAGGCTTATTGGTACATCTATCGAATAGAAGTGGATTGCAAATTACAGACTATACCTCTCGTGTAGGTGTCGCACGTTGCGGTCTTGTCTCTTGTGAACCACTGATGTTCCACCGAAAGGCACTGTCGGGAGACAGCGCCCTGAAATATACACATTAGTGAGGAGAACTGACTGTATGTCAAACACTGGAAATAGCAACGGGCGCGATGCAGATACTGATCCCCGAACAGCCAACGGCAAAACTCCCGACCCTAAACGGACAACAACAACTTTGCGCTTATCAGACGACAGCAATGGCACAATCGTGAGCGGTTCCGATATTTTAGCCTTCGGTGATCTCGATGAGTATCCTAGCCCTGTTAGCGAAGTCTATGAACAGACCGAAGTGCTAACTGGCGATATGCAACAATTCGAGAAGATCGAACGCGCCATCCACGACCTGCTAGACGCCTTCAACGTCAACTGGGACGACCCGAACTATACCGACACCCCCCAGCGCGTTGCAAAAGCCTACATGGAATACTGGGCGAGCGGCTACGGCATCCAGCCCGAAGACGAAGTGACTGTGTTCCCGAATTCTAGCGGCACAGGTGATCTTGTCATGGTCAAGGATATGAAGTATTACAGCCTGTGTAGCCATCATCTCGCGCCTTTCCACGGGTACGGAGCAATCGCTTATCTGCCGGGCAAAAACTTGCTCGGTTTATCCAAGCTCGGGCGTATCCTCAACGTGTATGCGCGGCGCTTTCAATTACAAGAGCGCATCAGCGCACAAACAGCAGATAGCCTCATGAGCTTGCTCGAACCACAGGGCGTGATAGTTATCCTATACGATACCGAGCATATGTGCATGTCGTCACGCGGGGTGCAACTGCACGAATCCAACACGACGACGATCGCCGCGCGGGGCGTATTCAAAGATGATGCTCAACTACGCTCGGAAGTGTTCGCCATGCTCCGGCGCTGACACCTAGCACCAGACACAATTGCATATCCATCTCAGCTTTTATCGTGTCTCTGGCAACAGGGACACGTTTTTGATTCCTGACGGTCTCAGACTATCTGCGCCTCGAACCATTGTTGCAGCGCCTGCACATCTGCCCGATCTGGATAGAGACGGGCCAACTGGAGCAGATACAGGCGCGGGCTAAACAGGCGATCTGCGCGATTATCATCGTCAAGCACGCGCTGATAATAATCGCGGGCAGTGGCTTCGTCACCATCAAAGAGCGCGATGATCGCCCGTACACGCCATTGCTGGCTCACATCTTCAATCGTGCGCGCGGCATGACGGGCATGGTCAAGCTCGATCACGGCTTGTGCATCATCGCCCATGCGCGCACAAGCAATCGACCGCCAGAAGGCACAATAGGCTTTTGACAGGGGCACATCCGGTTCCAGCTGTTCGCTCCGGTGCATATCGACCAGCGATTCTTCATAGTGTGCGTGGTTCAAACGGACTAGACCGCGCCAGTAGTAACACAGCGTATTATCGGGTTGTAGCTCCACACAGGTGTTGAAGTCCGTCAGTGCCGCATCGTATTGGTGCAGGCGATGATGTGCAAAGCCGCGGATCTCGTGGTAGTTCTTGCGAAGCGGATCACACTCAATCGCTCGATCATAATCTTCGATCGCCCGCGCATACGCCCCCTGTTCGAAGTAGGCTTGCCCGCGTAGGTAATAATGCGTCGCCGTCTCCGGCGCGAGTTCAATCGCGTGGTTATAATCCGCCAGAGCATCGTCATAACGGCGCAGATGCACGTAATTCACCCCCCGCGACTGATAGTTATACGGATCATGCGGGCTAATCGCAATCGCCCGTGTGAAATCCGCGACTGCCGCTTCGTAATGTTCTAAATCTTGATGCACGCGCCCACGCCAGAACAAATACATATCGCGCTTGGGATTCAATTCGCACGCCTTGTCAATCACGGCGAGGGCTTCCTGATAGTCTTCCAGATGGCGATAGGTCAATGACAGGCTGAGATAAGTCTCAGGGTTGTTCGCATCCAGCTGTAGCGCACGCTGATAATCTTCCAGCGCATCGCCATAACGCCCCATCTGCCGATAGACCACCCCGCGCGAGGTATACCCATCGGGGTCAAAGGGGCGGCGTTGCACCACTTCGGTGATGCAAGTCAGGGCTTCTTCGTACTGCCCCCACGTATTGTAAATCAATGTCAGCCCGACATAAGCATCAGTCAAATCATCATCAAGCATGATCGCATGGCGATAATCGCGCAGGGCTTCTTTATAGCGATCAGCGGTGCGATAGATATATGCGCGCGAGTTATAATAACGTGGATTTTCAGGATCGCGCTGGATGGCTTCGGTCAGGTCTTGCACGGCGGCATCGACATTGTTCAGCGCGTGATGAGCCAGCGCCCGCCCAATATAGAAATCCGGCTTATCACCATGCGCGAGCGCTTCGTTATAGCTGGCGACTGCATCCTGATAGCGTTTCATCGTGCGTAGGATGATGCCCTGCAAATTATAGTTATAAGGATCGTCCGGTTGCTCTTGGATCGCCTGCTGAATATCTGCAAGTGCCTGTTCGTACTGCTGCAAATCGCTGAGCGTGCGCGCCCGACTATAATAATAATCGCCATTTTCAGGATTGAGTTCAATCGCTTTGGTATAGCACAACAAGGCCTGCTGATGCTTGCGTAAAGCTGTATAGCACATGCCCTTGCCGATGTAAAACGAGGCTTCATCCCGTTTGAGGTCAATCGCGCGATTATAATCGTCGATCGCATCTTGATAACGCTGGAGCGTGCGGCGCACGATGGCGCGTAAGCCATAGGTCATCGCATCACGCGGATTGATGACAATCACCCGGCTCAAATCGGCTTCGGCGGCGGCATAATCGCCCAGCTGGCGGTGCGTTTGCGCGCGCAGGTAATAGTTATCGCCGTCGTCAGGATTCAACAAAATTGCCTCGTCGAAGTCCTCGACCGCTGTTTCGTAATCGCCCAAGGTACGATACGCGACTCCGCGCCATTTGTAATAAAACGCGTGTTGTGGTGCAAGCCGAATCGCATAGGTGAAATCAGCGATCGCATCGGCATATTGCTGTGCGCCGAAGTTCGCCCGCCCGCGCCAGTGATGATTCGCCGAGTCTTTCGGCTGAATCTGGATCGCGTGCGAGAAGCTGAGAATCGCCTCTTCGTATTGTCCAGCGCCATAGAGGGCACGCCCCTTCCAGAAGTGGATGTCCGCATCCGCCTCGTCATCGTCCAGCACCCGATCAAAATCTTCAATCGCTCGCTCAAAGTCACCGACGACCGTCAGCGTGCGTCCGCGCTTGCCATAAAGATCAGTGTTATCGGGGTCAATCAAGAGCGCAAAGTGAAACGCGCGCAGTGCCTCTGCGAAGTCCTCTGCCATAAAGCGCGCTTTGCCCCACTCAGCATAATGTGTGATCAAACGCTGGTGATACTGTACAAATTCGTCCGGCGTGGTCTGCCATTGTTGCAGTAGATACTCGCGGATTTTAGAATCATAAACGAGGAAGCTATTCTCATGCTTGATGAAGCCCAACTGTGCCAGCCGGCTCCACCACGTATAATCGTTATCTTCGCTTTGATCTTGCCGCAGTGCCGCCACCACGCCCAGATCAACCGCCGGCGCAATCGCACAGGTTTTGACCAAGTGTATCAAATCCGGCAGGGTCGCTTGCAGACGATCTAACTCATATTGAAACATCTGCTGGGTTAGCGTGTCGTCGTCGTGCCCCTGTGCAATCCACTGCACAATATGGCGGGCGTATGTTTGGTCGTTAGGTGAGGGTTGATGATCGTCATCAGGTGTAAACATCCGATAGTGCATGGCGCAATCCATCCATGACTCGCTTGCAGAGTGCAGTCACATCGCTCTGGTTGGCGATGCTTCACCTACTATAACACAATTTGAGCGGGGTCGTGGCACAAAAAAGCGGTGTTTTTCGGGCATCTGCGCCCGTATCACGCCTTGTCGCCTGCGCTCGGCTGGACGGGCACTTTTTGCCAGTGCTTCTGGATACGATTGAGGGCGCGGCGATCGGTCACATAACTTTCGAGATACCCACAATCGACACAGACGTAATTATCCAGCGCAACAGCGAACTGCGCGTCGATCGGGATGCGGTTGCTCCCGCGTAAGCCCTCTTTGCCGGCGATGTCCGCACCCGTATGAACCCGCTCCGACCCACACGACGGACATTCGCCCGCGCGCAAGCTCGCCGGACGTGCGTCGGCATCGTGCGAGGCGTTCATCGTTTGCGCTTTCGTTTGCTTGTGCGTGCGTCGCGCCAGTTTTCTTGAATACGCTGGAGGGCGTTGTTATCGCTGATGTAGCTCTCGATATAGCCACAGGTGATGCACACGTAATTATCGAGCCCGACGTGATGCTTGAAGTCGATCGGGATCATGTTGCTACTGCTGTTCTTCACGGGTATATCGCGCCCGCTGTAGACGGTCGCTTGCCCGCACTTGGGACAGATTCCGTTCCGCATGAGCAGGTATCCATTTCATCCATCGTCAGTTAAGTGAGGGATGTGCATAAACCCTTGTGACACAAATCATAGATGTTCTATCCGCCACGAGTCTCATCGAACGCGTTGTAGGCACACTACAGGTGCTATTTTGAAGCCTCTTTAGTAGGCTAGCCAAATCGCTTCAACAGTTGGCGATGAACTATCGCAGATGCCTACGCGCGCATCTCTCATGAGCTGGTCTTGCCCTGATCGTTTTTGCGCTTCGGTTTATCTTCTTCCAGCTCGCGCAGGCGGCGCTCAAGCCGTTTTTTGAGGGCGTGCGGATGTACAGCGTAGGTTTCCATGTAACCGCAATTGAAGCACAGGTAATCGCTAACGAACACCACGCCGAAGTATTTCGTCGGCACTTTACGACTCGCATTATAGGCATGAATATCGTTCGACCCGCATTTAGGACAGAAGCCATCTTTCATCGTGCTGGGTTATCTCTCACTTCATTGTCTCATGTTTATTATAGATAGATTGTACACATCGCGCATCGCTGAACCGGCCCGAAGCAGGGCGAATGAGTCATTAACGCATTTCTGATACAACTTTCGCCCGCACGCACCCGTACAGAATAGTAGAGAAATCACCGTCATTTACGCGATGTTAAGGGATTCGTGTTACACTTAGTCCATATTGGTGTAAGGGAAAAAACAAATGAGTGATAACGACAACAACGATAACAACCGCGATAACGATATTAATATGTGGAAAGTCCTCTCGACGGTTGGCAAGGGTGTCGGCAAAACAGTCGAAGTGATTGCCAAAGGCACCGGCTCCGCGATGAACGCCATCAACGAGGGGCAGAAAGCGATTAAGAAGCCTATGGCAGTGACAGAGATTACCATCATCTTCAACACCACCGATAAGACTGTGAAATTCATCAACCGCGAAACTGCCCGTGACTCCAAAGAAATCCTCGGGCAAAGCGAAATTTCGATGAAGACCGACAACACCGCCGGCGTGTGGATTCCGTGGTACGACCCGCCGCGCTTCGCCAACTTCGCCAAGCGGCACATGGTGATCGTCATCGACGAGATTCCGGTGATGTACATCTGGCAGAAGGGCGATTACGTCTACTGGACGAACCGCCTCGACAACGAAGGTCGTCCGGCAAAAGCCTACAAGATGGGCGGTGTCGCGCACATTGGCGGGCGGCGGACGCTAGTCATCCGCAATGATCCTGAAGCGGGCTATAGCGCCTTCTTGACCGAGAACAAGAAACGCTGAGCGCCCAGCATAGCCCATTAAACACAGCATGCCGACACTCGTCGGCATGTTTTGTATTGTTGGGGGATCTGACGCGCCTCAACTAGCTAACTTCTGCGCCTGATCTTCGGCTTTGTGACCGAGTTCTTCAGCCGTTTCGGCAATTGTACTACGGATCGTCTCGCCATCTTCAGGCGCGAATAAGAGCGCGATGACGGTTCCGATTGCGACACCGAGCGCTAAGCTCACAGCGGCAATCATCGAGCGTTCGGTCTGGGCGCGGCGACGTGCATCCTCGCTATAATATGTGCGTTTTGCCATCGTTACAATCTCCTTGAGTCTCTTTATCTTTATATTCATTGTAACGCACGCAGATAAAACGCACTTGTTGATGCCGTAAGAAGGGCGTTTAAAAGCATATAGATTACATAAGAGCGTCCCCTCAATCGAACCTGATCAAGGGTGCGAGAGTCTCCAGCGTCGCTGGCCCCATCCCACTGACATTATCCAGCTCTTCCAGCGAAGCGATGCCGCCATTCTCTGTGCGATACGCGATGATGCGCTCGGCAAGCACCGGCCCCACGCCGGGCAGAGTCTGCAATTGCTCGGCAGTCGCGGTGTTGATAGCGACCCGATCGCCACCGGAGGCCGTCGGCAAGGGGCGCACCGCACCTGTCGCCGTAGCGGGTTGAGCAGGCACATGCACCTGATCGCCATCGCGCAGGAGGCCTGCTAGATTCACCCGACTCAAGTCGGCATCGGCTGTCGTGCCACCAACGCGGTCGAGCGCATCACTGACGCGGCTCGCGTGCGGCAACGTAATCATCTGCTCGGCTTGTTGCACCGCTCCCGTCACATAGACGGTGATCGGGGCGGGGGTCGCCGTTGGTAACGGAGTCGCAGTCGGCAAGGGCGGATTAATCACAATCTGGACGGGATCGGGGCGGGATGTCAGCAACCAAGCCCCCGCGATGATGAGGGTCGCCACCAGCAACAGCGCAACCGCCGTACTGACCCATGATCCAAGGCGTGACATAAGCGTTCATACTCCTTTGAAGGGAAATATTTTCTGTGGCTTATCTTGAGAATAACGCATCACCGCCAGCGCCTCGATATAAATCGTCCACTGCAAATCGCGATGTTGGAGCATGCGGATCATCTGCGGGATTTGACCGCTGACGATTTGCCCCTGTGCTAGCGTGATGTGCGGTATCCAGCGATCGGAGTTATAGTGTTCGTCGGGATTTTTCGCCCATTGACGGCAGATCGAGTGCATTTGCTCTTGCAGGTTGTCGAATTGCGTGGTGCGGGCGACCGCCACATGCACGACCGGCATTTCACCCGTGAAAATCCCCAAGCCACCGGTATATAACTCAATGCGGGATAGCTGGCGTGCGGTCGTGCGTAGCGACGATTCAAGGTGATCGACTTCGTAGTATTGCGCCACCTGCAAAGAGATATGCGGATAGGGAGTATTGCTGAAGCCCTTCACACCGAACGTATCGCGGAATTCACTCCAGATACTACTCACTTTATGGATGGTATCGTCGTCAATTATGCCGACGATCGCCATGTTACTCTGTGTTGTCATTCAACCAATCCTCAGCTTGTTGGCGTTCCTCAAGGGCGAACACGTCAATCGTCGCGTCGATCGGCAGGAGATTAATCAAACTCTGGGCGATTGACAGCGTGATTTGCAGCGCACGATCGGCGCTGAACGCGCTACGAATATGAGCTTTATCGCGATCAGCGAAGTGATCGCGGACGATTTGCCGCCCTTTCGCGGTGACATAGGCAATCGGCGGTAACGTATTAACCTGTGTCATGTCGATCATGACGCGCACCGTCTCCTCATTTTCGATTTTTTGCACCAGTATCTCTTCCAGCGTCGCCATATATTCATCGACGGCGGCGCGATTGGTCGCATGGAAGATAATCTCGTAGATGCCATTGCGATGCATGCTCATTTCGATCAGTTTAGCCATCGTCTGCTTCTCCGATGAGTTCGACAGTCATGTTCTCGTCTCCTAGTAGAGAAATGCGGTCGATTGTCATCTCCCATGCGAAGTCTCGCTGAGCCAGCAAGGTCACGACATCAGCGAGTTGTGCAATACCCATGCCGGGTATCAGCAGGGAGATATGCGGCATCCAGTGGTTAATCAGGTGGTGCTTGCTGATGTCATGCATGGCACCGGTGAGCGCCCCGATGAGCGAGGTTTGGATGCGCGTGAGTTCTGGATTACGAACGACTGCCACATATACCGCATTTTTCTCGCCCGTGAAGAGGCCTAAGCCCGCCGTGCGAATCGTGAACGGGGGTTGGAAAGCGGCGAATTGCTCCATCGCGTCATGCAGCTGCGCCGAGTCAATCGCTTGTGCTTGGATTTGCGTCATATGTGGCGTGGGGTTGGCGATGGGATGGCTAATGCCCAGCTCAGTCTCTAATTCATGCCAGATATTCTTGACGATCGTTTCGTGCGTCTCATCCAGTAGAGACGCAATGACGTAATTTGGGCGTTTTTCAGGAAAAAAGTAATCGCGGATGAAATCGACCATCGAGCCTATCCTTCGTAGCGTGTATGATTCAAGAGCGCATGAGCGAACTGATGCTTGATTGCGCTGTTATTTCTCATTATAGTTTGGGTTCCTATATTTTCGCAAACGCACGAGAAACGCGCACATGACACAGATACAACCCCTCAACAGCTTAAGCCTGCCCTTCCCAACCGACTGGGCCGCGGTCTTCGGCGCGGATCGCCCGCTGATCGTCGAGATTGGCTTCGGCAATGGGGATTATCTGGTCGCGCTTGCCCAGCACTATCCCGATCATCACATCATCGGCTTCGAGATATCGAATCCCTCATTGATGAAAGCCCAGCGCAAAGCCCAACGCCATCAACTGCATAACGTGCGCGTCGTCTATTCCCGCGCCGAGACCGCCCTGCATCATCTGTTCACACCGCAGAGCGTGCGCCAATTCCACATCAACTATCCTGATCCATGGTTCAAAGCGCGCCATTCAGGACGACGCTTGATGCAACGCGACACACTCGACGCACTCGTAAGCCGCCTTGAACCCGATGGCTTGCTCTATCTCGCGACGGACATCCGCGCCTATGCCGAGCTGAGCCATGATCTCTTGGCACAAACGCCCACGCTCGATAATCAACTCGCTCGCGCATGGGTGCATGACTTCCCACAACGCCTCATCACCACCAAGTACGAAGAAAAAGGCTATCGTGAGGGGCGCAAGGGACATTACTTCAAGTACCAACGTAATCATCAGCCCGCGCCACACGTACCCGTCAAGGAGGAGTTACCCGTGCCCCATGTCGTGATCCAAACCCCGATGAACGTCGCCGATATCGCACAGGCGGTGACGAAAATCTCACATCACCCCGCCGAGGGCTTCACCGTTGCCGTCCTCAGTGGCTACTACAACCCGACTCACGATTCAGCCTTGATCGAAGTCATCATCGAAGAACCGACGATCGAACAGCACATCGCGCTGGTGTTACGGCGCAAGTCCGACGATAGCTATACCCTGCGCTATGCTAGCTTCGGTCAACCGCGCCCGACTGCGGGTATGCACTACGCGGTCGGCTTTGTCGGCGATTGGATTGCCGATCTTCATCCCGATGCAACCGTCACGCGTCGCAGTCTCCGCACAACTTAAGCGCGTCGCCACTGCCACCCAATCATCAGCAAAGCCAGCACCCACGCGAGCGCACCGCCCGCAATCGCGCCATACCACAAGGTCGGCACAAAGCTGAAGACGACCTGACTCGTCCCAGCTGGCACGCGCACCGCCCGAAACAACACATCCGCCCGATGAATCGGCACATCCGCCTCGTTGACGGTCGCACGCCAGCCCGGATAATACGCATCTGCGAGATAGAGATAGGCATCCGTCGGGCTTGTCACAGCAACCTCGACGCGGGTCGGGCTGTAATGCGTGATACGTGCCTGATACGCGCCATCGGCATCACTCGTATCAGTGGCGGGCAAAGTCGGCACGTCACCATGCAAGACCGTCGTGCCCGTTGCACGCAGATGC
Source organism: Anaerolineae bacterium (assembly GCA_034437755.1). GTDB lineage: Bacteria > Chloroflexota > Anaerolineae > Aggregatilineales > Phototrophicaceae > JAUZRW01. The sequence continues at coordinate 29,712 of DAOTTV010000101.1, forward strand.
GCTAAGGCCGCCTCATGACTCTCCCAATCATCCGCCAGCACCGTCACATCCGTGACGAGGCGCACGCGCCCCGCGTTCCCCAGATCATAAGCTTTGACATCGCTCGATAGCACGCGGGTGATACCAGCCGGCATCAACTGGCGAAATTCGCCCGTGCGCGTGTCAACCAGCGTCACAGCGTGGAGCATCAGGCGGGATGTGCGATCCACATCAGCGATCACGCGCACCGTAGCGGCCGCATCTACACCCGTGAGATCATACGCCGCTAGCTGAAGCCCGTTATCGAGCGTCACAGGTCCAGCAAGTGGCGGGCGCGTCCCTGCGTCGGCATAAGTGATCGTCGGGGCATTTGCGCCGCTATACAGCACATGCACGCGATCCGCGACGAAACCCGACGGATTGTGGAAGCGCGCATCTGTCGCCAGCACTGCCGAGAAGGTCGTATCGTAAGCGATGCCTGCGTGCCACACATCGTAGAGCTTATCCGCGATGAGATAGCGCGTATCGGTCAAGCGCAGTAACCAGCGCGGCGGCACACACACCCCGCGACACGCTTCACGCGCCAGCGACTCGCCCATGCGCCCGTCAGTGATGCGCGGTGTCGCCTCAGGAAGCAAGAGCGATATAAATTGTGAGTAATAAATCGTCGGCAATACGCCGCCACCGTAGCCGTCCAGCGTCGGGATACCCCACGTCAGGGCTTGATTAGGCGCGAGCATCTCCTGTTGCTTGATCGCCGTGAACGCGATTTGTATCGCTTCTTCGTCCATGCCCAGCGCTTCATAGCGTGCGCGTAATTGCACTTTATCGCCCGTATCAAACAATTGATTGCCTATCGAGAGCGTGCGCGGCGGCGGTGTGGCGGATGCAGTCAACGCTTGCAATTGGCTGATCGTGAAGCGTTGTCCGGTGTAGACATCGCGCGGCACAAGATCGGTGTAAGGCAAGCGGCGGGTCGCGGCGAATAACTCGATTATCAGCGCGATGAGTACGAGCAAGGCAAGCGCGTTGCCACGACGGGTGATAGCAGGCGATGACGGGCGATCAGGCTTCACTTGATCGCGCTGACCAGCTAGCCATAGCAAACACACGAGAGCGCACGCGATCACCCCCCACATGACGACGGTCGGCAGTGGCGCGACAAGCGCCCCGCTCACGTCAACTTGTGCGATCGGCAACACGCCTGCCAGCGCAATCACCAGCAACAGACCGCCGCCGACCAGTGCCAGCACAGACCGCCCGACAACACCCACCTGCAAAGCGAGGACTCCGCGCCCAGTGAGCATCGCCAGCGCCAGCGCGGCGAGTGCCATCCAGCGCGCCGGCACCCGAAACAGGTTGAAGCCCGGCAGATTCGCCAGTAACCAGTAAAGCGGATTATACGCCCCCAGTGCCAGCAACACGCCAACCAGCGTCAGCACCACCCACGTATACCGGCGTACATCGGCGGGACGTTGATAGACTAGCGCCCCGATCAATGCTAGACATAAGCCAATGACACCGATTGTCACGACGTATTCAGAGAAGAGTTGTCCATCGTAGATGCCGAGCAGACTGCGCGGTAAGTACCACGGCGGCAGAGAGAACGCGACCGCCTCACGCGCATTCAAGCCACTACCGCGATTCGACATACCCGTGAGTTCGAGCGTAGGGAGCAACTGTGGCAGGGCTAGCACGATCGCGATCACAGTGGCGATCGCCAGCTTGAGCAGATGACGACCGTATGTGCGCCACCCCGCGCCAAGCGCCTGCACAATACCATACACGCCGAGACCGATACCGGTCATGAAGACGGTTTGCGTGTGTCCGCTGAAAATCTGTAACGCCCAGCCCATGCCAAGAAACAACAGCCACAACCGCGCTCGCTCAGCTGAGAGCGCACGATGATAGAGATAGAACAGCCACGGCAACCATGCGATCCCCTGTAGCTGATTGATCTGCTCAATATGCCCGCCGACATAGCCGCCTAACGCAAAGAGAAGCGCGGTGGTTAGTGCCGGTAGCCAGGCGCGGCTCATCGTCGCCCAGAATAACACCAGCGCCCCCAGCCCCGCCCAGATGATATGCAATATAATCGCATAACGCACGGCATCCGGCGCGGGTAAGGCGATGGTTAACCAATTAGGCGGGTAAAACGTGCCAATCTGCGGATTCGCCAGCAGAGGCACACCCATGAAAATATCCGGTGTCCACAACGGCAGTTGACCGGCGCGCAGGGCGGCATCACGCGCATCCCAATAGGGATAGAAATAACGATAGGTATCGCCGCGCGCTAAGATCATATCGGTGAATACCAACTGCCAGAAGAACAGGACACACAGCGCGACCAAGCCCAGCACAGACAAAAGCGTTATGAGGCGCGTCCTAGCGCGATGCTCGCCCGCTTCCATGTCGCGTATCACCTACGCTTCGATTTTCCAGATCGTCCCGTCCGGGCGATCTTCCAGGACAATGCCCATACTCGCCAGTTCATCGCGGATGCGATCAGACTCGGCGTAGTCTTTGTTGGCGCGGGCCTGCGCCCGCATGTCAACCAGCATCTTAATCAGGCTGTTCTCGCGATCTTCGTTGAGCTTGCCGCCAAGGGTTTCGCGCTCTGGGATGATGCCCAGCACCTCGCCGCCAAGTTCGTTGTAGAGATCGTTGATCGCTTGCAGGGTCGGCAGACCAACGTCAGCATCGTCATTGAGCAGGGTATTAACATCCCGCGTTAACGCTTGCAGGACGGCGATCGCTTGCGGCGTGTTGAAGTCGTCATCCATACGCGCGATGAATTCGGTCTTAGCACGCTCAAGGCGTTCACCGAAGCTGTTGCCGTCGTCGCTTTCCGGCGCGTGGTTCATTATCTGGCGCGTCAGGCGCACCGCCCCATACAAGCGTTCCCAGCCCGCTTTCAACGATGCCATCGCCTCGTCGCTATAATCTGCCGGACTGCTATAATGCGCATTGATCGAGAACATCCGCACCACTTCAGGGCGATAATCCGCCAGTGCGTCTTTAATCCGCACGAAATTACCAAGACTCTTGGACATCTTGATGCTATCGACCGTCAAACTGCCGACCAGCATCCAATATTTGGCGAAATCAGCATCGTTGGCGCACTCGCTCTGTACGATTTCGTTCTCGTTGTGCGGGTAGATGTTATCGACACCGCCACCGTGAATGTCGAAGGTCGGCCCTAGATATTTGCGCGCCATCGCCGAGCATTCAATGTGCCATCCGGGGAAGCCCTCGCCCCACGGGCTATTCCAGCGCAGGATGTGTTCGGGTTCGGCGCGTTTCCACAGGGCAAAATCAGCCGGATGGCGCTTCTCGCCGCGCACGTCTTCGCGCGTGCCCGCTTCTTGGTCGTCCAGACGACGGTTGGAGAGCTTGCCGTATTCCGGCGCGCTGGTGACATCGAAATAGACGTTGCCATCGACTTCGTAAGCGTGCCCGTTGGCGAGCAATTCCTGCACCATCTCAATCTGCTCCGGGATATGCCCCGCCGCCCGCGGTTGGATGTCCGGCGGCATCACGTTGAGGCTCGCCATATCTTCCAGATAACTGCGGGCATAACTCTCCGCGATTTGCATCGGCTTCGCTTGCAGTTGGCGCGCCTTCTGCAAGATTTTGTCCTCACCCGTCAGCTGTAAATGCCCGACATCGGTCAGGTTCTGCACGTAAAGCACGTCATAGCCACTGTAGCGCAGGTAACGCACGACCACATCAAATGAGACATACGTCTTGGCATGCCCAAGATGCGCGTGATCGTAAACGGTGGGGCCGCAGACGTACATGCTGATGCGCCCCTCTTGCAGGGGTTCAAAATCTTGTTTTTTTCGCCCTAGAACGTTAAATATCCGCAATGCCATAGCGCGGGTATCCTTTCTGGTTGATTGTGTTGAATTCATGAGTCGCCTGACACAACACACGCGATCATACACCGTTATCGACCGAGTTTAAACGGTGTGCCAGCGCCGCAGGCGATGCACTTAGCTTGTTCTCACGTGTTAGCAGGATCAATCCAGCGGGCGTGAGCTTGATGCCGTATCCGCCGTGTCGTCGTCCTCGGTCGCGTGCTGGGGATTGATGAAGCCATCAACCAGCAGAACAATCACCCCCAGCACGATGAAATGATCGGCAAAGTTGGAGACGTTGGAAATCAAGCCGGGGACAGTCACATGGAAGAGATCGACCACATGCCCGAAGCGCGCGCGATCAATGATATTGCCCAGCGCCCCGCCAATCACCAGCGATAGCGCGACGTAATGCGCGGTCGTCTCGTCCTGTGTAGTGCGGTAAAACCACAGCAAGCCCGCCACAATCAGCACCGAGAGCGACAGGAAAAAGGTACTGCCCCCCGCCCCCAAACCGAAAGCTATACCGGTGTTGGTCGTCCGCGTGAACTGAATATATGGATGCACAATCGGCAGGACTTCTCGCGATTCGTATAGGAGCATGTTCGCCATCACCCACCACTTCGCCACTTGATCGATCATCACGGTGAGTACCACAATGCCCGCGAGAATCAGCCACTTTCGCATACGTTCGTCATCTCTCTTACATATCAACATCATGACTCATTGTAGCGGTATTCGCCATATGCAGATAGAGTCACCCGATGTTTGCGTGGATTATACGCGACACCCTGCGTCTATCAGGTATACTAACACCATAGCGATTAATAATCTTTGGAGAGTATAGCAGATGGCGAATGCACTGGAACTGAGCGAAACACCACAGGCAAAGCGGATGGTCATGCTGGTTGGCTGGCGACAATGGGCGGATGCTGGTTCAATTTCATCAGGCTTGCCCAAATATCTGTATCAACGCCATCGCGCGCGCAAGATCGGCACGATTGCCCCCGATGGCTTTTACCTGTTCCAATTCCCCGGCACGCACGATCTCTTACGCCCGATGATTCAATTTTCAGATGGCTACCCTGAAAGCATCGATCAACATCGTAACGATATTTACTACGTTGAAATCGACGGAACGGGCGTGGTATTCGTGCTGGGCGATGAACCGCATCTGGATGTCGAGCGTTATACCGGTGCGATCCTAGATGCCGCCGACCAACTACAGGTCGAGATGATTATCAGCTTCGGCGGGGTCTATGCTGAAGTGCCGTATAACAAAGAGCGCACCGTCTCATGCTCCTTCAGCAATTACACCCTCAAAGAGACGCTGGAGAAGATGTCGGTCAATTTCTCCAATTATCAGGGCGGGGCGAGCATCGGCGCGGTCTTGTGCCGGCGGGCGGCAGATCGTAATATGGATTATGTCGGCTTCTATTCTTTCGTGCCGAATTATGATCTCTCGCAGTTTGAACCCTTCGAGAATGCCATCCGCATCGAGAATGATTTTATGGCGTGGTTGGGCATCATGAAGCGCGTCAAGCACTTCTTGAACGTCAACTTCGACCTGATTGAACTGGAAGATAAAGCGCAAGAGCTGATTACCGTCCTCAACGATAAAATTGATGAGCTAGACATCACCGCGCCATCGGCAGGCGTGCGCGATTATTTTGAAGATTTAGAGGACGACTTCACCGAAGACTTGTTTAACCCGCTCAGCGATGCGTGGGAGAACGAACTGCGCCGCTTGCTCGATGATAGCGAGAGCGACGACGCATCATAAATCACGATTGATGGGCGGGACGCGGCGCAATAAACCCGCCCTAGGGCATCAACGCGCCAGGAATCACGCGCCAGATCAAGTAGAAATCCAGCACTGCAAAACCCATGCACGCGATGACCGTCAGCCATGGCGACCAGCCCCAGCGTCGTAAGAGTAAGTCACGCCAAGTATCAATGCCCAGCGCCAGCACGAAGGCAATCGGGATCAAAGCGGTGAACAGATACCGCCCCTGAAATTGGACGAAGGTCAGGTTGTAATAGATGAACTGCAACAGTGATAACAGCACCACCAGCGCGAGAATCAGCGTGCTGTGCCAGCGAAAACGCGCCTGCTGATTCTCGCTGGCTGTGGTGAGGCGCATCTGTAATACCGCATGAATCAGCGCACCGACCAGCGCCAGCGCGACCAGCGCGACCAGTGCTTGATAAATGCGGGGGATCGCGCCATTCATCGGCACGCCCATCCAGCCAAACTGCCCCCAGAAGCTGTTGAACGTGGTCTGGATCGCTGTTTGCCAATACGCCCCCACGCCAATTTCAGCGATGTAATCGGACGTTCGCAATTGCCCCACGACGACATCGTGATGACGCTGTAACCCGAGAAAATCAGGGAAGCCGTAGACGATGATGTTCCGCCCCCAGTACGCGCCAGCGAACAGCGCCGCCGGTAATGCCATCGTCAGTAGCGCGTGGAACAGCGGTCGCCATGTGCGCTTATCCCGCGCTGACCACTTCAGCACGATCGCCATGCCGACGACTCCTGCCATGAAGTACGCAGTCGTCTTGGTGATCGCAATCAAGCCGATCAACACGCCCAATTGCCATGGTGTCACCGCATCCCCGCGCAAGTAACGAAGCACCGTCCACAGCGTCAGCGCGATTAACGCGCCAGCGAGCGCGTCGTTGTTGACACTGGCGAGAATCGCGAGATGTTGCGGTGTGAAGGCGACCAGCGCCATCGTTGCCAGTGCCAGCGCCGGACGCTGTGGCATCAGCAGGCGCACGATGACGAAACTGAGCGTGATCGTGATCGCCCCCAGTGCCAGCGAGTACAGGCGCAGGGCGATCAAACGCCCGTCGCTCGCCCAATACACAGGTGTCGCCAACCAGTAATAGAGCGGCGGTTGATGGTCTTCGTACTGCACGCGATCGAGATCGCCCAGCAGGTCGGGCGCAAAGCGTTGTGCTTTCAAGGTCTCTAGATAAGCGTTATTCCAATCGCCCATTTCGATCTGCGGCAAGAGATCACCCGCCGCCATCTGCCGGATGGTGTTGTAATGCGCGGGTTCATCGGGGGCTTGCCATGCGGGGGTGCGCGTGGCGAACAACAGGCCTAGCCCGATATATAAAACTATAATTGCGCTAAAGAATACCCGTATGCGCGTTGCTGCTGTCATCATCGCTTGTCTCTCACCCGCTTGCATTCGATCACCAGCGCAGTGTAGATCAAAATGCGACGCTTGTCAGGTCAGGGTTGTTCACCGCCTGCTAAATCGACGCGGGAGCGAGCGGGCTATGCTATAATGTGGCGCAATAACATCGCGTAGAAATGACGATTCCATGTGTGAATTAGTACCGTTCGATTATCAATCTGATCTATTTTACGATGCGGTGCGGGTCTATACCCGCGTCTGGGGGCGCAACGTCGAAGATAGCATGATGTTCTTCCGCAAGTACACGCGCCTGCCACACTTCCACGGCGTGGTGGCACAAGTGCGCGATCATGTCATCGGCATGGCGTTCGGCACGGCATCGCGCAAGGGGCAATGGTGGCACGATAAAGTCGCGGCTTATGTCGGGCGCACGCATCCAGCATTACAACAAGCATGGGTGTTGACCGAACTCGCCGTGTTGCCCTCTTATCAGGATCGCGGGATTGGCTCGCGCTTGCTGGCATACATCACGCAGGCGCACCCGCTGCCGCACCTCCTGCTCTCGACGCAGGTCGCCAACGTCGGGGCGCGGCGCTTTTACGAGCGACACGGTTGGTATTACCTGCATCGGGGCTTTGCGTTTCAGGACGGGCATGAGCCATACGTCATCATGGCGCACACACGTCCCACTGCCGATGATAATGACAGACATCCACCCACCCAGCAGACAGAATGAGCGCAGATTTATGGCCATGAACGAATCAGCCCGCCACGTGAACTTACTCCACGCCTTCGACCAGCCCCGTTGCCCAATTTGTACGATGGTCAAGCGCGATATGCAACAGGACATGGACACGCTGATGCTCGAACGCATCAACAAAGTTGAGACGCATTATCAGTTTCGGGCGGGGCGTGGCTTGTGTAACGCGCACGCGTGGCAGATTAAAACGGCGAAGGGCGGGTCGATGGGCATCGCGGTTATGTACGACTCGACTCTGTTGCAATTGTTGAAAGATGCCGAGCAATGGGACAGTGGCGGCGGTGGCTTATTCTCGCGGCAGAGCGCAGGCGAGCGCGCCGCCACCCAATTAGAGCCAAGCGGCGCATGCCTGCTCTGCGCGAGTATGAATCACAGTGAACGCGCCTACGTCGCCATCGTCGCGCAAAATCTGCATGACGATCATCTACACGCGGCGTACACGGCATCGCGGGGCGGGGTCTGCTTGCCACATGGGCGCATGGTCTTGCAAGAGCTAGCGACCAAGCCCAACGTGCGCGCCTTCCTCAGCTTGCAAGTCCCCAAATGGCGCGCCCTACAAGCTGACCTGCAACTGTTCATCCAGAAGAACGAAGACAACATCCCCCAGCATGAAATGGGCGCAGAAGGCGATAGTTGGCAACGAGCGATCGCTTATCTCAGCGGTGATGAAACCGTATTCGGCTATCGACGTTGAGGACGCGCCCTCAGCGCAGGTGACACGCCCCCACCAGCCCAAAATGATCGGACGGATAGAGCGTCGCGTCGGCGGGGTGTGGTTGATCGCCGATCACACGGCAGGCGGTAATCTGCCAGTGTGCCGTGCAGAAGATGTAATCAATCGCACGCGGTTTCAACACCTTGTCCGTCCGCAAAGGAGTCGGGAAGGTCTGCGCGGGTTCGCGCCCTTGTACGGTTTCGTGCGCCGATCGTAGCCCGTGATCGTGCTTGGCATGTTGGATCGTCACGCTAGCGGGGCGGGCGTTCATATCACCGACGAGTATGTAAGGACGGTGCGCCTGTGCCAGCCAATCGAGCAAGTAGCGCATCTGTGGCAGACGGATGGTCTCATCGCGGTAGGGCTTATGGTGCAGATGGGTGTTAGCGACCAGCACTTCGCGCCCGTCTAACGCGAACAATAATCGCTGTGCCGTGCGGAAGCCCTGCGGTAATTCGATGCGTTCATGGGCAATCGCTGGCACGCGGGCGAGGATCGCGTTGGCGAGGATGTGCGGCGTGAACCAGTCTTTGCACAGATGCACCGTATAGCGCGATTGCGGGTCGCGCTGATTGAGCGTATCAGCGATCAGTTGCGCCTGCTGAATCTTGATCCGCACTTCTTGCAGGGCGATGACATCGGCATCAGCCGCATGAAGCGTATCGACCACCAGCGGGAAGCGTTCGTCCCAGCGATCGGAGTCTGCGCGTAGGTTAAGCGTGGCGATTTTCATACGTCGGCGCTTTTCAACAACCATTGGTTAATCATCAGCGCGAAGAGCGCCGTAGCGATCAAAATGACACCCGTCCAGATTGCCGCGTTGATGTCACGCTCGAACACGGCATACACCAACAGCGGCATCGTCTGCGTGCGTCCCTGTATACTGCCAGCGAAGAGAATCGTCGCGCCGAACTCGCCCACAGCCCGCGCCCAGCTGAGAACTAGCCCTGACGACAGATTGCGAAGCGATAGCGGTAAGGTCACACGCCAGAACACAAGCCAATCGCTCGCGCCATCGACGCGCGCGGCATCTTCTAACTCATCAGAGACGCTGGAAAAGCCGATTTGCGCGGCACGAATATAGAAGGGCGCACTGACAAAAATCTGCGCGATGATCACAGCCAGCGATGTGAACGGTACAGTCACACCGATGCTCGCGAGCGCGTCACCCAACATACCGCGCCGTCCGAAGGTCAACAACAGGGCGAGACCGGCGACCGCCGGCGGCATCACAATCGGCAATTCAACCATCATGTTCACCAATCGCTTGCCGGCGAACTGCCAGCGCGACAACACGTATGCCAGCGGTGTACCCAGCGCGACGATCACCAGCACGCTGATTGCCGTCGTACGTAAGCTGAGCCAGATCGCCGTCGAGAGCGTGCCTGCCGTCGGTAAATCCTGCCAACCCCCGACCAGCAAGGCCCGCCCGATCAACACAGCAATCGGCAAGCCCAACAGAGCGAACATCACCGTGCTGACTAGCCCGAGGAGCGCTGTCCGCCACTTAAGCACAGGGATCGCTTGGGTCATGAGCGGCGGGCGTTGGCGTGATGTCATCGGGGGTCGCGGTACTTTCTGTATCTGTGGCTTGGTTAGATTCAGGCTGGCAGAAGCCCCACGTTCGCAAAATCGCCTGTCCTTCATCGGATAACACGTAATCGATGAAGGCTTGTGCGGGGGGGGTCTGGTCGTCTAAAGTGGCGATCGGGTAGCGTGCAATCGGGCTGGTCGTCGGCGGCAAAGCGATCACGCGCACAGCATCCATTATATCAGGCGTGATGTCGGTCTGATAGACGAACGCGGCATCCGCCTCCCCCAGTACCACCCGCACCGCTACCTGTCGGACGTTGGTCTCTTCGCTGACGACATTGCTGAGAACCGCGTGAGCATAATCATTTTGATAATGATTGGTCAGCGTGTGTAGTAAAATATCTGTATACTCACGTATAGGAACGGTTGGATTCGCCATCACTACCAGTGTATCGGGTCGGGCGACATCAACGGCTGTTTCGATTTGTGCCGGGTTCTCGTCCGGCACGATCAACACGAGGCGATTATGGGCAAAAACACTGACCGCGGCTGGCTGGATGATGTCTGCCATCACCAGACGTTGCACCTGTAGCTCGTTGGCACTGGCGAAAATATCCGCCGGTGCGCCCTGTTCAATTTGTGTCGCTAAGGTCGATGAACCGGCGAAATTCAGCGTAATATCGACCTCACGCGTGGCGCTATACGCCTCCGCAAGATCAGTGAAGGCGTTCGTCAGCGAGGAAGCGGCAAAGATCAGCAAAGATTCGCGTTGGCTCTGTACCACTAGCGGCACGATCAACAAGATCAGCAGTGGCACCCATAAGAGCCAACGGCGATAACGGTTAGATAGCATGATGTCCCTTTGTGACGTGATGATTGATGGTATATTAACAAACCTTGATTATGCATATATGAGAGATAGCGTAGGTTTACAGTGAATGAGACGATTTTAGTGATCGACGATGATGAAATGAATCGGGAAGTTCTGGAAGCATTTCTATCATTGGAAAATTACGAGGTGCTAACCGCCCACAACGCCAAGATCGGTCTAGAGCAGGCGGATGCCCACGCACCGGATCTGATTATTCTCGATGTCAGACTGCCCGACCGAAGCGGTTATGAGGTCTGTCGCCAGTTAAAGCAGGGCGATCGTACACGCCACATCCCGATCATGATGATCACCGGCTATGATCTAGAAGACGAAGCTAGCAATCTCAAGCAGGCGGGGGCAGATGATTTCCTCGCCCGCCCGTTTGAAGCCGAGAATCTCTTGCAACACGTCAAAAGCTTGCTGGGCTGATGTATAAACGACGATACTCCACCGTCTCTAGTATACGCTCGCATCAGGCGATAAGATAACAGAGCATTGAGAGACGGAGGCAATATGACCTATGGGGTATCGCTCACGACATAATCAATCCGGCGCGCCGAACTGGTTTATCTTCTTATTAGGCATCGCGCTGATCTTCAGCATTTATTACTTGTGGAACAGCCTGCGCGATTATCTGCGGACCGGTGGCTTAAGCGTGGCACAGGCGACGCAAATAGCACGCGTCGAGCGCACAGCGACGCAAGAACGCCGTATTCTACTAGAGACCGAATTGCCCACCGCACGCCCCACATCGACCCCGCGCCCGCCCTGTCGTGATTTTGAAGTAGTGGTCACCAGTGGTATCATGCGGCAGGCGGCCTCGACAGCATCCAACTACTTACAGACGCTCGAACGCGGGGCACAGGTTTGCGTGCTGGCTTCAGAAGAAGCGGGGGATGGTTATATGTGGTATCTGATCGACCGCGACCCGATCACGCGCCGGATCGAAATCGGCTACATGCGCGAAGACCTGATTCGCGCGCTGAACCCGACCCCAACCGCATCGAATACGCCGCTACCGTTCCCATCGGTGACCGCAACGCCCAGCCAAACGCCCGCCAACGCGCCCGATCGCTTGACGATCAACACGCCACGACCAGCACGCACGCTGACGAACACCCCCACCACGCCGAGCCTTACGCCGACCGCATCGCCCACGCCGACTGGGCCGGGGGTCGAGCTTTATAGATCGTGTGTCTCGCGGATATGATCGAGCAGGGCGCGACTGCCTTTGGTCACAAGATCGTACACGGTATCGAACTTGCCATCATAATACGGGTCGGGCACTTCGCGCACGTCGGTTAAGCCGGCTTGGTTGGCATAATCGAGGAATAAGCGCACATCGACGGTGCTATCATCGGGCATGTGTGGGGTAATCTTGCTGAGGTTCGAGGCATCCATCGCCAGCACATAATCGAAGTCGTGCATATCACGCCGCCGGAACTGGCGTGCGCGTCCGTCATAGTCGATACCCTTGCGCTGGAGGACATCCAGCGTGCCCCGATGGGCGGTCTCGCCGGCGTGCCAGCTCCCCGTCCCCGCTGAGTCGATCATGATGTCAGCACTCAGACCAGCGTCATCCACCAGCGAGCGAAAGACGCCTTCCGCCATTGGCGAGCGGCAAATATTCCCCAGACACACAAATAAGACTTTAATCATGATTTGCTGTTCTCCTGTCGTGCTTGTCCGTATTATTCATACCCGCCTACCGCGTTGATCGGGCAGAGTCGGGCTTGTTCAGCAACAGGATAACACAAACAGGATGACACTATCCGTCATCCTGTCGTGTAAGGTATGTGGAGGCGTAGCTGGTCACCGCGCAATTAGAGCGCGAAGGGAATACTGCTATCTTTCTTGACAAGGGTCGCCATCGCCTCTTCATAGGTATCGACCACGCGATAACGCATCCGCATCATACGCGTGACGGAGCCTCTCAGGTTTTGTTTGATTGTATCTTCAGCGCCATAGATGACCATCCAGCCCATATTATCCTCGAAAAAGAGCGGGATCATAGCGGATGAGAGCATCATCGCGAGGTTCGGGTCATTTTGCGTCTGGCTCATATCAAGTAAAATGTGCGTTTGGTTTGTGCTACTATCCTGTAACATCTGGTTGATTCGGGTGGTAGCATCGTTGAGTGCAACCATGTTCAACTGCGTGTCGAACGCCCATCGAATAATCCGATTTTGCAGTTCCCAACTCAGTTGGTGTGTCATGGTGAATAATCCTATCTAATAATCTATCCATGTGGCTACAATACTTTAAGTATACTGAATTTTCCTCAGTAAAAGTCATAAAGATTTGTAAAAAGTTAAGGCTGTATTGTTATCACGCAATATCACGCTTGCCAGCGGACAGGCGATCTATCACTTTGCACGGGTGACCTTCTGCCTACAGTTACGGCGCTGTATTCACTCTTAACGTTCGCATGTTACAATGCACGTCGGTGAATGAAAGATACAAACATTAAGGACAACTATGGCAGAAAATGGCGCACGGACGCGGACTCCTTCGCTCGATAAAATCTTCAAACCGACCAACGTCGCAGTCATCGGCGCGACTGAAAAAGAAGGCAGTGTCGGACGTACGATCCTCAAGAACTTGATTACCAATCCTTTCGGGGGCACGATTTTTCCGGTCAATCCTAAGCGACCGAACGTCCTCGGCATCCAAGCCTATAAATCTATTCGCGATATTTCAGTGCCGATTAATCTGGCAGTGATCGTCACACCGGCGAAGATTGTGCCGACTGTGGTACAAGAGTGTGTCGATGAAGGCGTTGAAGGCTGTATCATCATTTCGGCAGGCTTCAAAGAAATTGGCGAAGAAGGTGCACAGCTCGAGCAAGAAATCCTCGACATTGCACGCGGCAAGATGCGTATCATCGGGCCTAACTGTCTCGGCGTGATGTTGCCGCTCCACGGCATGAACGCGACCTTCGCCGGCGGGATGGCAAACCCGGGCAACGTCGCGTTCATCAGCCAATCCGGCGCGATTTGCACCGCCGTCCTCGATTGGAGCTACGAAGAGAACGTCGGCTTCAGCGCATTTATTTCGATCGGCTCGATGCTCGATGTCGATTGGGGCGATTTGATTTACTACCTCGGCGATGACCCGCGCACCCAGAGCATCGTGATTTACATGGAATCAGTCGGCGATGATGCGCGGTCGTTTTTATCTGCCGCGCGCGAAGTCGCCCTGAAGAAGCCGATCATCGTCATCAAAGCCGGACGCACCGCCCAAGCCGCCGCCGCCGCCGCATCCCACACCGGATCGCTGACGGGCAGTGACGAAGTGCTGGATGCCGCCTTCCGGCGGTCGGGCATTTTGCGCGTCGATCGCATTGAAGATGTCTTCTACATGGCTGAAATTCTGGCGAAGCAACCGCGTCCGAAGGACAACCGCCTGACGATTGTCACCAATGCGGGCGGGCCCGGTGTGCTGGCAACCGACGCGCTCATCACGGGTGGTGGTCGCCTGACCGAAATCAGCGATGAGACGATGGACGAACTGAACAGCTTCTTGCCCAGCGCATGGAGCCACAACAACCCGATTGATATTCTGGGGGATGCACAACCAGAAGTCTACGCCAAGACGCTGGAAATCGCAGCGCGTGACCCCAACAGCGACGGGCTGATGGTGATCCTCACGCCGCAGGACATGACCGACCCCACCGCCACCGCCGAAGCTCTCCGCAATTACTCGCAAATCGAAGGCAAACCGGTGATCGCCAGTTGGATGGGCGGGTCGAACGTGCGCTATGGCGAGCGCATCCTCAATCGTGCTGGCATCCCGACGTATGAGTATCCGGATACGGCGGTGCGTCTGTTCAACTATATGTGGAAGTATAACTATAACCTGCGCGCGCTCTACGAAACGCCCGGCTTGCCCGAAGACTTAGATACATCGCCGCCGGATCGCGAGATTGTCGCGGAGATCATCGCCCAAGCCCGCGCCGAAGGACGCACAATCCTGACCGAATATGAATCGAAGAAAGTACTCGGGGCGTATCAGATTCCGATTACGCCGCAGGAAATCGCCGAAGACACCGATAGCCCCGCTGACGCAGTCGCCTGTGCTGAAGCGATGGGGTATCCCGTCGTGCTCAAGCTCAACAGTCGCACCGTCACCCACAAGACCGATGTCGGCGGCGTGCAACTCGACCTGACCAATGCCGACGAGGTACACGCCGCGTGGCAACGCATCAAAGATGGCGTGACCCAAGCCCACAGCGCCGACGATTTCCACGGCGTATCGATCCAACCGATGGTCAAGGCAGCTGATGCTTACGAACTGATCATCGGCAGCAGTGTCGATCCGCAGTTCGGGCCTGTGATCCTGTTCGGGTCGGGTGGGTCGCTGGTTGAGGTCTTCAAGGATCGGGCGCTAGCACTGCCGCCGCTATCGACCACGCTCGCCCGCCGCATGATGGAACAGACCAAAATCTACGAGGCGCTAAGAGGCGTGCGCGGTCGTAAATCGGTTGATATGACGGCGCTGGGCAATATGATGGTGCGCTTCAGCCAATTGGTGGTCGAACAACCGTGGATTGCTGAGTGCGACATCAACCCGCTACTCGCATCCGAGAGTCAGCTGATTGCGCTGGATGGGCGCGTGGTCTTGCATCCGGTAGATACGCCCGAAGAAGACCTGCCGCGCATGGCTATTCGTCCTTATCCGCACCAATATGAGGACGACTTCAACTCGGAACAGGATAACGATTTCTACATTCGTCCTATTCGTCCCGAAGACGAACCGTTGATGATCCCCTTCCATGAGTCGCTCTCTGAGCGCACGGTGCAACTGCGCTACTTCACCCCGATGAACCTGCGCCAGCGGACATCGCACGAACGGCTCTCGCGCATTGTCTTCATCGATTATGACCGCGAGATGGCACTGGTCGCCATCCATCAGAACCCTAAGACGAACAAAGGCGAAGTGGCGGCAGTCGGTCGCTTGACCAAACTGCACACGGGCGATACAGCAGAGTTCGCGATTATCGTCAGCGATCGTTTTCAAGGACAGGGCTTAGGGCAAGAGATTCTCATGCGTTTAATCAGCATCGGGCGCGACGAAGACCTGTATTCGATCACCGGTTACATCCTACCCGAGAACACTGGCATGTTAAATCTCGCTGAGAAGCTGGGCTTCACACAGAAGACCAACGACGAAGGCGTGATCGAAGCGACGCTGGTGTTATAAGAGCGATAGTCACTGCCCACCACGGGCAGCAGTGCATCAAAAACGGGCGTGTCACACGGTGTGACGCGCCCGTTTGCGTATGACGTATCGGTTTAGCGTTCAGCAACCGGTGTCCACGAGAGATCTTCCGGCCCGACGTATTGCCCCTTGGGACGGATCAAGCGCCCTCCCATCTGGTCGACGATATGCGCTGTCCAGCCTGCCATCCGTGCCATCACGAAGAGCGGCGTAAACATATCAATATCAAGATCGAGCGTATACAGCACGATCGCGCTGTAATAATCAACGTTGGGGAACAGCTTGCGTTCGATGAAGAAGTCATCGGTACGAGCGGCGGCGTCCAGCTTGACGGCAATGTCATACCATTTGCTGTTGCCGCTGTTCTCTGCCAGTGCTTTGGCGCGGTCTTTCAGTACGCCAGCACGGGGGTCGGGTGCTTTGTAGACGCGGTGCCCCATACCCATAATGCGGCGATCACCATTCTTGACGTTTTTATCAAACCAGTCCTGCACGTTATCCGGCTCGCCAATTTCGAGGAACATCTTCATCGCTTCGGCATTTGCGCCACCGTGTGAGGGCCCCTTAAGCGCACCAATCGCGGCGACGACCGCGCTGTGCATATCGCTGGTAGTGGCTGTGACAACGCGACTGGTGAAGGTGCTAGCGTTCATACCGTGTTCTGCCAGCAGGACGAGATAAGCGTTGACGGCATCGACTGCGGTCGGGTCAGGATCATTGCCGGTCATCATGTAGACGAAATTCTGTGCGAGGGTCAAATCTTCACGCGGGGTGATGGGGTCTCGCCCTTTGCTGATGCGCGTCCATGCGGCACAAATCGTCGTCACCTGCCCTAACATACGCATCGCTTTGGCGCGGGCAAGATCTTTATCGTGCAAGTCTTCGGCATCGGGATCATATGCCGAGAGCATTGACGTTGCCGTGCGGACGACCGCCATCGCCGGCGTGTCTTTCGGTAAAGTTTGCATGAGGTCTGACACGGGATCAGGCAGGACAGCTTGCTTGGCAATCGACGTGCGGAGTTCTTCGAGTTCATCGGCATTTGGCAGGCGTACATGATGAAGCAGGTACACGACTTCTTCAAAAAGCGCGTGCGCGGCGAGATCTTCGATCGAATAGCCGGAATAAATCAGTTTCCCCTCAGCACCGTTGACGAGGCTTGTCGTGATGTCTGCAACAACGATTCCCTCTAAACCACCTTTGTTTGCCATGGGTTTCTCCTTCTTTGCGTCATAAATTGGAAAAATTAATTAATGTCAAAAAGACCTTGTGTAAAGCACGCCCTGTCTGGTGGACACGAAGCCAATAGCTCTTAATTTGTAGAAAATACCAAATCGAGGTGTTCATCTATTTGGGCTGATTTGCTATCTGAACTAGTATAGCATCCTGCCAAATGTCTATCAACCTTATCTAATATTAATTTGAGGTATTTTTCACAATCAGAATAATCGATCATAGACGATTGCACCGCCGCACGATCACAGCATCTAGGCTTTATCTATGCGAACCACAGCAGACCACACGATGCGTGCGTGTGGTCTGTCACTATCTATCAGCTTAATGACAATACAATACATTGTCAACATTGATATTATAATCAATATATTTAGGCGCAGGAATATATATAAGTTCAGGCTTGTATTAGTCATAAGTATTTGCTAACGTACAGATATGACTGATAAACGCAATGACTCGCGCCAACTGACAACCTGTATGATGTGTTGTATGACTGGGATGTAACCAGATTTTGGCGTGCGCGATCATCGCGCGAGAATGTGACGATCACAGAGCGAGCCGAAATCCGGTTCGCTCTTTTTGCTTAGGCTCATGTGTACACGTTCGACATAAGAGCGTTTGCTTAAACACGGGCACACTTGGTAAGATACCGGCTCTGTGCCTGCGTCCAACTAAGCGGGATCGCACGTAAAAACCATGAGGTGAACAGCAGAGCATGAGGATCGAAATCAACGAAGATTTACAAGCGCGTATTATGCAACAGATGGAAGCGACCTTCCCCAACGAGGGCGGCGGTTTCTTGCTGGGCGATAAGACAGCGGACAGGGTTCATATCCGCGATGTCATCCAGATTGATAACGTCTTTGAGACGGAAGAGCAATATCATCGTTATGCGATGACACCGCAGAACTGGATGCAGATGGAAGATACCGCAGACGCACGCGGCTTGACGCTGGTCGGCTATTACCACAGCCATCCCAATCATCCCGCGATGCCGTCCGAGTATGACCGTGAACATGCCCTGCCGAACTTCGTGTATCTCATCACGTCGGTACGAGAGGGCACAGCAGTCGAGATGCTGGCATGGGAACTGGCACGAGATCGCAGTCAGTTTGACGCGCGCGAACTACAGGTGATTTCGTAACTCAAAATCCTATGGTGCGGTGGCAGAGTGGTCATGCGACGGTTTGCAAAACCGTTTGACGCGGGTTCGACTCCCGCTCATACCTCATATCCACATAGAGCAAGAGGCATGAAAGCGATACAGCCCTGATGACCGAGCCACAATAGACAGCAGACGACTCACGCAGTTATCGGCAACTCGGTTAACCCAAAATATTGGCAATATAGTAAGTTTTTACGATGGATATTGATCCTAATTTACGAAATGACCATCCCTGAGAGAGGATAATACGCATGGCAAGCATCAAAATCCCAACCCCCTTACGACAATACACCGGCGACCAAGCTATCGTTGAAGCTGATGGCACCACCGTTGCCGAAGCCCTGCAAAGCCTCGTGACGCAGTATCCTGAACTTGAACAGCATATTTTCAACGATGGGCAATTGCGGAGTTTCGTCAACGTGTTCTTAGACGATGAAGACATCCGCTTTTTGGACGGCGAAGCCACCGAAATCGCCAACGACACCAACCTACGTATCATCCCAAGCATCGCCGGCGGGCGGTAACAGGCGCGCATGGTTGACCCTAGCGCTTATTAGTCAGTAAGGTTCTTTCGTATCTTGCGTGGTCAGGCTCTTTTTGTCCCCTTTTTTCAAAAAGGGAACGCCAAGAACTTTTGCTTTTTTGAACACTATGCGTTCAAAATGAACAAGGTCAAGGAACGACAGTTCCTTGTGAGAGTGTGGGGGTAAAGCCTCGGCAACAACAACCACGCGAAATTCCAAAGAGCCGTCAGTAAAAGGATAACTCATGCAAGCACTCGTACAAGATATGGCGACCCTCAGCAACGAGGAAATCCAACGTTATAGCCGACACATCATCATGCCCGAAGTCGGCTTAGAGGGGCAACGCAAACTGAAAGCTGCTAGCGTCCTGTTAATCGGCACCGGCGGCCTCGGTAGCCCGACCGCGCTTTATCTGGCGGCGGCGGGTATCGGGCGCATTGGCTTGGTCGATTATGACGTGGTCGAGGAGAGCAACCTGCAACGGCAAGTTATTCACGGCTTAAGCACCGTCGGCATGAACAAGATTGACAGTGCCGAACGTCGCCTGAGAGACCTGAACCCCGATATTACGGTCGATAAGTATAACGTGCCACTAACCAGCGATAACGCGCTGGAATTGTTCGAGCCATATGACATCATCATCGATGGGACGGATAATTTCCCGACGCGCTATCTGGTCAATGATGCCTGCGTCAAGCTCGGTAAACCCAACGTCTACGGCAGTATCTTCCGCTTCGAGGGACAGCTGAGCGTGTTCTACGCGCACGAAGGCCCCTGCTATCGGTGCATGTTCCCAGAGCCGCCCCCGCCCGGTCTCGTGCCGAGTTGTGCAGAAGGCGGCGTACTCGGCATCCTGCCCGGCACAATCGGCACGATGCAAGCGACAGAAGCCATCAAACTGATTCTGGGCATCGGTCGCCCGATGATCGGACGCATGATGCTTTACGACGCGCTCGATATGGAATTCAACACCATCAAGGTGCGTAAAGACCCCAACTGCCCGGTGTGCGGCGTGCCACAGGATGATGTCGAACTGATCGACTATGAACAATTCTGCGGGATGCCGGCGCACGATCACAGTGATTTTAGTGTCAATGACGAAGAAGGATACGATAACGTGCAGACCATCAACGTAAGCAACTTAAAGACCAAAATCGACTCCGATGAAGATATTGTCGTCCTCGATGTGCGCGACCCGCACGAATGGGAAATCTCAGCGATTGAAGGCACTCTGCGTATCCCGAAGGGCGAGATACAAGCCGCCAAAAATGCCGTCCTCGCTGGACGCAAAACGCCCGAAGAAACTGTCCTCAAGGATATTCCCAAAGATAAACCGCTCTACGTGCATTGCCGCAGTGGTAAGCGCAGTGCCGATAGCATCGTCTTCCTGCAAGAAGCCGGCTATGACCCCGCACAAATGTGGAACGTCGCGGGCGGTATTCTCGCGTGGGCGAACGAGATTGACCCCAGTCAACCGCAATACTGAGCGCCAATAGATCGATAGTGCCAGCAAACGGGATGAGTCATCGTGACTCATCCCGTCTTTGATTCTGTGGATTTAATCTCATACTATAAATCGGGCGTTACAATCAAATTATGATATACATATCGTAGACACAAGGAGCGCAGACGCATGAGTTTATTCGATGGACAGACAATCATGATTACGGGGGCTGGCGGCGCATTAGCGCGGGGAGTCGTCAACAAGTTCGCGCAGGAAGGCGCACAACTGGTGATGGTCGATATTGACCGAGACGCGATGGAAAATGTAGCCGAACGACAGGGCGATATCCTCAGCGATTACTTGATTGTCACGGGCGACCTCGGCAAGCCGGAAGATGTCGATGCGATTGTGACGCAGGCAGAGGACAAGTTCGGCACGATTGACGCGCTGGCGCACGTCGCCGGCGGCTTCGCGATGGGTGATCCCGTCCATGCGACCGACATCAGCATTTACGAGAAGATGATGTATCTCAACGCGCGTTTATCATGGGTGACAATGGGGCGCGTCGCACGGCACATGGTCGAGAACGGTGTTCAAGGGAGCATCACGACGATGATCGCTAAAGCGGCGGCGAGCGGCGCGGCGAACATGGCGGCTTATAGCGCGAGCAAGGCGGCGGTCGAGCACATCATGCAGAGCATGGCGCTAGAACTAAAAGCGCACGACATCCGCGTGAACGGCATCTCGCCCAGCGTCGCTGATACCCCCGCCAACCGCGCCGCAATGCCCGATGCGGACTGGAGCAAATGGGTGACAGCAGACCAACTCGCAGAGACCTTCGCCTTTCTGGCATCACCCGCCGCAGTCGCCATTACTGGACAAAACATCGGCGTGTATAATCGAACCTAGTGTAGACCAAGCAAACAGCGGGTGAGTGACCTATGGACGAGCGTATCTTTCAGTATCTCAAGAGTGATGACCCCGACGATCGCATCAAAGCCGTGAAAGCGCTGGCACAAGTCAAAGATGACGAGAGCAAACGTGCGATTTCGATCCTTGCACGCCTCTATCATCAAGATGCCTCACCTAATGTGCGGCAATGGGCGTTCAAAGCCGGTCGCCATCTGAAGAAGCAACTGCGCGCCGCCGAATGGCTGGGCGATAATGAACTCGTCGATGTCGATGTGCCAGAAAGTGATCGGCGTGACTCGCGGCGCTTGATGAATCAAGCATTGCAGGCGACCTTCACCGGCGAGATGCGCGAAGCCGAGAAAGCCGTGCGCCGCGCCTTCCAGATGAACCCCAACTTACAGCACGATGGCGAGATGCGGCGCATCGCCGCCGACGTGTTCAACATGCGCGAAGATGATGTCATCGCCGAACTGCTAGGAGACGAGGGCTAAGCCCCATGAGCGATGTCAACATTCGCGCCATCCACGCCCGCGAACGCCCCGCCGCCGCCGATCTGGTGGCGCGGGTATTCTCGCACGGGGCAAACCGCCTCTACGACAGCATCTATCAGCATTGGATGTACGCTCAACCGCAAAACCCACACTATTCCGTGAACGCCTATCGGGGTGCGTTCTTGGGCGATGGCACGCTCGTCTCGATCGCGCGCGCCGAAGACTTCATCCTGCGCTACGGGCAAGCGCGCATCCGCACCGGCTTAATCTCCGCTGTTTGCACACACCCGCATCATCGGCAAAACGGATACGCGGCGGCAATCGTGCGCGATGCGCTGACGTATGCCACCGAACAGGGCAACCAGATGGTACTCTTGCAGGGCATCCGCGAGTATTACGACCAGTTCGGCTTCATGAGCGTGTGGCCTAAGTACACGCTCACCGCCCCCGTCGATGAGGCGCGACAACTGCCGCAACCACTCGCCATCCGGCAGATCGAGCGCGATTATCTGCCACAGATGGCACATCTCTATACGCGGCATTGGGGCGGGCGCGTCACCTTCGCCCGTGAACCGGCAACGTGGGTGTATCGCCTGCGCCATGGCTACGGCTCGGCAGTCGTCGCCGTCGATACAGATGAGCGCGTGCGCGGTTATCTGTGGCACGATGACAGCCTGTCCGACCGCGTCGAAGTCGTCGCCGACACGCCGGAGGCAACATCGACCCTGCTGGCATATGACGCGGCGCGCTGGCGAGAAGGCGCACGCGAGATACTCGAATGGGCGATCCCACCTGATGATGTCATCATCCCCTATGCCCAGCAATGGCTCCCGCTGACAGTCAGCGCACATTACGACCATAGCGGCGGTTGGATGGCGCGGGTGGTCGATTTCGCGGCGCTGTTGCGCTCGCTCCTGCCCGAAATTCGCACGCAGGCGCAGGTACTCGCCAGTGATTTCGATGTTCGGCAACTACAGATGGATGTGCAGTCAGATAGCATCACGCTGGCACTCGCCAACGTCGATGATAGCCAGTGCCGGCTTTCATTGCGGGATTTTGTGCAGTTGTCATTCGGATCACTGCGCCCGACGACGCTCGCCTTACGCCACCCGCTGACGCGCGACGCGATGCAATTGCTCGACCTGCTGTTCCCGCCGCGTGTCGCTAGCATTGCGGCGTGGGATTGGTCGTAATGCGTCGCCAGCGCCGCTGATGACGTGCGACTTGACGACCTTTGCTATAATGAAACGTACTAGTCAGCGCATGAAGGCAACGACATATTATGCAATGGATGATTTACGGAGCAACAGGCTACACCGGACAGCTAGTGATTGAAGCCGCGCTCAAACGCGGTCACCGTCCACTTCTCGCGGGGCGCAACGTCGATAAGTTAGACGCGCTCGGTAAAAAGTACGATCTGGAATACGTCGCATTCCGGCTTGAGGATGTCGGCATCATCGGCGAGGCGATCGGCGATATGGACGTGGTCTACCACGCGGCAGGCCCCTTCGTCCACACGAGCGACCCGATGATACGCGCTTGTCTGGCGACGAGTACACATTATCTGGATATTACCGGCGAAATCAGCGTGTTCGAGAACACCTTCAGCTACGATCAAGCGGCACAGGGCAACAATATCGCGCTCATCAGCGGCGTGGGCTACGATGTCGTGCCGACGGATTGCCTCGCCGCTTACGTCGCCGCACAAATTCGCGGGGCGACCCATCTTGAAATCGGCTTCGCGGGCTTCGGCGGCATCAGCGCCGGCACCACCAAATCCATGATCGAGATGATGCCCGAGGGTAACATGCTCCGGCGCGACGGGCGTTTAGTCGCCTCGCAGATGGGCAAGCACACGCGCACGATTCCTCTGCCGACGGGCGAATACAGCGCGATGGCCATCCCGTGGGGCGATCTCTCGACGGCTTACCGCACGACCGGTATCCCCAACATCACGACTTATATGGCGATGCCACGCGGCGCAATCCTGACAGCCCAACTGACATCGCCAGTAGGACAATTGCTATTCAGGAGTAAGCCGATGCGTCAACTCGCGGGGAGTCTGGCTGATCGTTTCATCGAAGGACCAGACGAAACCGCGCGCGATCAAGGGCGGGCGTACATCTGGGCACATGTTAGCAACGACAGCGGGCAGACGGCATCCGCCTGGTTGACCGTGCCCGAACCGTACCAGTTCACCGCCGATGTCGCCATCCACGCTGTTGAGCAAACACTCGCGCTGAACCCGATCGGGGCTTTATCGCCCGCACAAGCCTACGGCACAGATTTCGTGCTACAGGTCGCGGGGGTCAGCCGCCAAGATCACTTGTGATCGGCATCGACAAAGTGCTTGTGTAATTCCGCTACCAGTGCGTCCACGCCATCCGCAAGCGCGACAATATGAATATGACCGCCGTTGATGATCGCACGGATGACGTGACTATCGGTCTGTTGTGTTTTGTAAGCGTTAGAGATGGTATCAGCAGTGCGTCCACTGCCATCGATGACCACCATCGGGATACGGTTATCGCCCTTTGCCGTCGCCAGATACACGTCGCGCTCGGCAATTTTGCCCCCGTTAATCAGGATACCTAGCATCGGGTGCTGGCGATTGGCGATCGCCCGCGTCAGGTTGACGATCATCCCGGACTCCGCGCCCCACTCATCGGCATCGACCAGCACGAAGTGCGAGTGTCCGTCTTCTAGGAGCGCATTATCAGGCTGATCGGTATACCAACCGGGATAGCGCACGGTGTGCAAGGGCGCGACCCCAATCAGCGGGAAGGTGTAGCCGTGCTTTCTGCGCGCAGTGCCGATCATGCCCATCACGCCGGCATCTGTGCCGCCATCGACCACCGTCAGATGATGCTCGCTGGCAAATTTCGCGACTCCGTGTTCGATCAAATTGCGCGTGGCGATCACGTCCGCCTCGCTCATACCACTCGCCCCACCAGAGATAAACAGCGTCGGGCGCGGTGTGAGCAGATGAAAGGTATTGATCACCTCTTGCGGATCAGCATCCACCGCGAGACGCATCGCCGGCGCGTACTGCTGATCGGAAAAACGAATGAGAAAGGAAGATTTTGATTGTGTCATAATTTGTCCTATACACATATGGCGTGGTCTGCTACCGTTTGCAAACGTCGATAAACATCTTCACGGCTCTTTGGGATTTCGCGTGGTTTTTGTGCGTTACCCCCACAAAGCCCCCTAACTTTACGAGGATTGCCCGCATGACACTCGCGATCTCTGCGCCTTTACTCGATTGGTTCGATCAAAATGCTGCCGATTTACCGTGGCGCGGCGCACCACCCTATCACGTATGGCTCTCAGAGATTATGCTCCAGCAAACCCAGATTGAAACTGTTATACCTTATTATAAACGATTTTTGGAAATGTACCCGACCGTAGAAGCGCTGGCGCAAGCCCCAGTCGATGATGTGCTGAAGCAATGGGAAGGATTGGGTTATTATAGTCGCGCACGCAATTTACACAAAGCCGCGCAACAGATCGTCGCAGAGTTCGGCGGCGCGTTGCCACAGACAGTCGATGAATTGCGAACTCTGCCGGGGATCGGGCCGTATACAGCGGGGGCGGTCGCCAGCATCGCCTTCGACCAGCGCGCCCCCGTCCTCGATGGCAACGTGATGCGCGTGTTCTCGCGCTTGCTGGACTTGAGCGACGACGTAACCCAGCACCGCACGAAAAAGTACCTGTGGCAAGTCGCTGAAGATTTACTGCCCGATCAACGCGCCGGAGATTACAATCAGGCGTTGATGGAACTGGGGCAAAAAATCTGCACGCCCAAAGCCCCCGCCTGTGATCGCTGTCCGGTGCAGGCACAATGCCGTGCTTACGCCACGGGTACCCAAGCCAACCGCCCCGTGAAGCGCAAGAAAGCCCCGACCCCGCATTATGACGTTGCCGCTGGCATTATCCGCGATGCAGACGAGCGCCTGCTAATTGCTCAACGTCCGCTCGATGGCTTACTCGGCGGCTTGTGGGAATTCCCCGGCGGCAAGCAAGAAGCTGATGAAACGCTACCGGCGTGCCTCCAGCGTGAATTGCGCGAAGAATTGGCGATTGAAGTCGACGTCGGCGCGCTGTTCGTGCAGGTCAAGCACGCGTTCACCCACTTCAAGATCACGCTTCACGCCTACGAATGTCGCTACATCGGCGCACAAGCGCCTCATGACGCGCCACAAGCCCTAGAAGTTGCGGACTGGGCGTGGGTCAACGAAGATGACCTGAGCCTGTACAGCTTCGGCAAGGCTGATCGTGAGGTGATCGCCGCCCTACAAGCGCGCAAGAATATGTTATTGTGAGCGCCTGCATCACGTCACAAAGTCACGGTTTGCCTGATGCGGCTTCCAGCTTTCATCGCGCAGAATCGCGTCGATCGCTTCGACCACGCGCTGTACTTCGTCATGCGTGTTGTAAAAGTGTGGCGCGATGCGAATCCCGGCGTTTTCGCGATAGTCAATTTTGATATTGCGATCGAGCAAGGCACGCGAAACCCCGTAGGCGTGCGGCGGATTGAGCGTCACCGTACCGGCGCGGCGCTCTGCCTGTCGCGGCGAGATGACCGGATACCCGCGCTCGTCAGCGAGATCAATCAAGCGCGATGTTTGCTGGATCGAATTCTCGCGGATGGCATCGACTCCCACCTGTGCGATAATCTCGACCCCCGGTTGGATCGCCTGTAACGATGCGATGCCGGGCGTGCCGTTCATCAGGCGGTAGGCATCTTCGCGCAGGTCGAAGTGATCGACCTCGAAGGCGAACGGTCGCTTATGCGCGAACCAGCCGGTCACCCTGGGGTCTAGCGCCGTCAGCAAGTCAGGGCGCACGTACATGAAAACGCCGCCCGTGCCCCCGCACAACCACTTCAGCACGCCGCCGATGTAAAAATCGACGTTCAAATCCTGTACATCCACCGGAATGATGCCCACGCTGTGATAGCCGTTCAACAGCACTCGCGCACCGACGCGATGCGCCTTCTTGATAATCTGCTTGACAGGCATGATATAGGCACTGCGGAACAAGACATGCGAGATGCTGACGAGGCGCGTGCGCGCGTCGATGGCTTCGAGGATTTCGTCGGTGTCGATGCTGATGCCGTCATGCGTCGCGACCATCTGCACGCGCATATGAGCCGGCAACCAACGCTTGAGGACGTAAATATCCGATGGAAAATCCATATCCGTGATGACGACCTTATCGCGCTCACTATCGCTAAAATCCAGCGCGCTGAACAGAATGCTATTAGCAATGCTGGCATTCTGATGAATCAGCACGCTATCCTGTGGCGCGCCCATCAGCGGGGCAATCTTGTTGCCGACCGCCATATTCAAATCCCACCACTCCATGCCCCACGCGGAAACGCCATGCTCAGCCCACATATCGGCATAATGCTGTAAGCTATCGTATACGCCGCGCGGCATCGCTCCCAGCGAGTTGCTAATCAAGTACGTGCATTTTTCCAGAATCGGGAATTCATCGCGCCACTGTAACAGGCTCTTCATCGTCTCACCATCTCATTCATATAGCCATCCATCTGTCGGACAAATTAGACAAGCACGCACTGCACGCGCTCACGAGTCGAGATCGCGCATCACCGGTACGAGTTTTTCCGGCGGATACAGCCATGCCATATACCAATCGACCAGCGCCGGCGCGAACCGCTGGCAGAGCGCCATCACTTTGAAGCCAATCCCACCCAGCACGACCGTCGCACGATTATAGCGCACAGTGGCGACGACATGACTCGCGACGAACGCCGGCGTTTGGATGTCGACCGCGTTCAACTCAGTACCGGGAATCTGATCGAAGATCGCTTCATTACGCACCATATCGGTTCGTGTCCAGCCGGGGTGCAATGCCGAGACGCGCACGCCCGTTCCATGCAGTTCACGCCGGAGGCTATCCATCGTATAGGTCATGGCGGATTTGGTCGCGCCGTAGATCGTTTGCCCGGACGCGGGAATCAGCGCCGAGACACTGCTGACGTTGACAATATGCCCGCTATGCTGGGTTTTCATAATCGGCAACACAGCCTGCACCATGCGGGTTGTGCCGTAGATGTTGACATCGAACACGCGCCGCGTCCAATCGGGATCGGTGTCTTCGATGTAGCCTGCTTGCCGCACGCCCGCGTTATTCACCAGCACATCAATGCGCCCAAACTCGCGCAGGGTCTCGTCAATCACGGTCTGCACGTCAGCTTCTTCGGTCACATCACCAGCAATCGACAGCACGCGCACGTCAAACGCGCTCAACTCATCCTGTAGCTCTGCCAGCAAATTCGCCCGCCGCGCCATCAACACGACATGCGCGCCCTGTATCGCAAACGCGCGCGCCGTTGCCCGCCCGATGCCGGATGATGCCCCCGTCACCAGCACGACTTTATTCTTGATCGGTGTGATATTGGCGTATTCACGTTGTCGCTTCCATTGCCACGCCCCAAAACCCAGCAGAGCCAAGCCGATTGCATTGCGTAAGCGCATGATGTTTGCCTCCCATCTTTGGTTAGTCGTCAATGTAGATATTGTACCGCGCAGGTAGGATCAGGTTCAACAGGACATTGCCACCCGCGCAAGGTCAAGACCTTACGCGGCGATGCCGGTTGTACGCCCTGCTGGGATCAAATGTTAACGGGCTTCTTTAATCGCGTCTAAAATCGTGTCGGCGACAGCGCTATCCATGCGCCCGGTATCGCGCATGAAGCGTGCGAAACGCTTGAGACTGACGTAATTAATCTGTTGATCGGGAGCGCTGGCGATATAGCTGTTGATGTCATCAAGCGTGACATCCAGCAGATAGCGCGGCGGTTGTTGTTGTAGTAAATAATTATTGGCAAACGTGGCAATATTCTCACAATGGTCGGCGGCTGTCCGTTCGCTGATGTTGCCCTTGCGATTCAACTCGGTGTTAAATGCAGTCAGCACTTTCTTGTTGCTATCGCGCACACGCCCGATGTCGTGTTCGGCGCGGGTATCATGCAGGCTCATGGTAACGCCCTCGCGCTCTTGTATCAGCCGATACGTATGATTGAGATTAGAGCGAATATTGTTGCCGAAGAAGACGCGATAGGGCGCGAAGAAACTATCATAGATGATGCGATCTTCAAAGGGGATAAGTACCGTCTTGATATACAGGGGCAGATTGTTGCCGATCATCTCTTTGAAGGTGGTTGTCAGCCCATAGACCGCGTAGGCTTTATCATCTCGTAGCAGGATGGTGTAATCGTCTGTATAACGAAAGATGAAAAACTCGCCTTCGACGCGCTGTTTCCAGCTCGCCGCCATCGCCAGATCATCAGCAGATAGTTGCGCTGGGTTCTCGCGGACAAAGGCATCAAGCAGATCATCGTTATCCCATAACACAACGCGGATTGCGCCGGCATCCTGCACATCGATGCTATCTACGCGCCATTGTTGCGGAAAGCCCTCAACTACCTGCTTCTGCTGGTTGACGTAGTGCAACAGCGGAATCCAAATATTGTAGAAGCGTTCGACTTCTTGTGAAGATATAAGCATGTAGGTGTCTTTCTGCTAACGTGCATTGATTTGTAATTGATACGCACCTTCACCGCTGAAGCGTGTGGCTTCAATGAGGTAAACGCCCGGCGCGAGTGATAGCGCGCTCAGTTGCGCGTCAAAACCCAACGCGGGATCGTCCGCGTCGTCGTTTTCAGCAATGAGTGTGCCATCCCTATTATAAACCATTAGGAGCGGGTCTAAAAATTCGTCCTCGGCACGCAAGGTGATGGTGAACGTGCGCGGGGCATCGACCTGTATCAAATAGCGTTGATGGGGCACAGTATCGCGCAGGATGCCAGCAATGCGGGTAGTACCCGTCTCGAGGATAAAGCCCTGCAAGCGACTCAAGCCTAGATCATAAGCACCGATGCCGTCTACGCGCTCGACAATCACCAGATATTGTCCAGTGGTGGGGACCGGCAGATGTGCCAGTTGCGGATCAAAGACGTTCTCAAGCACGCCGTCTTCGTCGTCATCAGCGCGGGCAATTTCCGTGCCATCCGGCGCGATAATCCGTAGCGCGAGATCGAGGTCGAAAGCGTCGAAAGTCGCCAGCGCCGTGAGCGTGACCGTCTCGCCAGCAATCGCATCGAATAGCCAGGTCTGCGCGGGGGTCTCATCGTCCAGTGTGCCGCTGACCGTCTCCGTCGGGTTCAGCACCAGATCACCCACCCGCCCCGCCGGCACGCGCAGGCTGACGGCATTCACATGACCGGTGCGCCCGTCGCTCTCCACCCAGTAAATCGCACCCGTGTTATCGACTGCCACGCCCTGCGGCGCGACAACTTCGCCGGCTGACTGCGGCACATCGACCAATTGCCCGACTTGATCGACAAATGCGCCCTGCGTGTCGAACACCAGCACGCCGTCGCCATCGGTCGCCAGCACCCATTGATTACGAGTGTTGAGCGTCGCGTCGTTGACGAATGCGCCGTTATCCAGCACATAAGCGAACACAAAGCGATCGCCCTGTAGCTGATACACCAGCGCATCATCGACCAGTGCATAGACCGTGTTGCTGTTGTCGATCACGAGTAGCGGTTGCTGGAATACCGGTTCATCGAACGTTAGCACGGTGCGCTCGCCGTTGTTCCAGCGCACCACCTGCACGTCGTCGGTAGCGGTCAAGCGCGTGTAATACACGCTTCCATCCCGCGACACGCTGACCGCCTGTGGCGAATCCGGCGCATCGACGGGGATCGTCGTCCGTTCCTGCCCGTTGTCGATCACGCGCACACAGCCACAGACAGCATCCGCGATATAGAGCGTGGTGCCAGCCTGCGCCAGATCATTGACCTGTAAGGCCGGATCGAGCGCGCTGAGCATCTCCAAGCGTCCGCTGCGGGCATCCATACGCGCCAAGCCCGCCACTGTATCGACGGTGTACAATTTACCATCAACGTAGACCAGTTCGCGCAGGTCAATCAGCGCATCGGGGCCGTCGGCAACCGTGCTCTGTACGTGCCACAGCGCACCGTATGCGGGTCTTGTCGGGATCGCATCCACGCCCGCTTGCAGGCTATCAGCGATGATCGCAAATGTGCCGAGGAAGGCTTCGCGCTGGGACATCTCAACGCGCCCGACGACGGTCAGCACCCGCGCATCGTCGAGGCGGGTTGCACGCCCGATGCCGAATAGCGTGCCGTCCGCGCTGGTGCCGATGCTAGCGGTCGCCGTCTGATCGATCAAGCGAGCCGGTAGGGGGACTGTCGGACGAATATCCCGCGCTTGCATGGCAGTCGCTAACACCGCGTAAAGATCATCCGCAGTGGATGCCGGACGCACGGTGAAGGTGACCGTCGCGAGTTCAGGCGGGCGCGATGGAATTTCGATCAAGTCCTGCGCTAGCACCAGTTGACTGTGTGTCCCATCATCGCTGACAGTCGGCAGGGGGAAGTCCCACGTTGTCGGATATTGCAAGGCAATATCGACCGCCTGCCACTGATATACGCGGTAGTCGGTCTGCGCGTGTGCCGGTAGCAGTAGCAAGCTCAAGGCGACCAAGCCCAGCAAGCGCAGGATAAAATGCCGAAAAGCGATCGTCTGCCGGTTAAACACGTCGGTTAGCCTCCGTTATATGTATATGGCGATCAATGCGTGTGCGTCACTGCTTGGGGACGCGGGCGAGTACCGGAATACCCTGCGCTTCGACTTCATCGGGGTAGCGCAGGGTGCGGTCGAAATACTCGGCGAGGATTGCCAGCCCAACGCCGACGACAAGCGCCACGCCCAGTTGTACCAGCGGCGCAAGGCGGTTGGTCAGCGGCGGGTTGAAGGGCGTGACAGTCGGCGCATCTAATATCGTGACATCCGCCGGTTGATCGCCTAAATGCGGGAAGTATTGCTGGTTGCGCGTCTGCAAGACGGTGATTGCCGCCTGCGCGATGCGGTCGAGTTCTGGCGTGGGATAAGTCATCTCGACAGTGCCGATACTGCGATCATTATCCGATGCGATATTCAACCCACTCAGATCAACATCACCGCCCAGCACAACCGCTAGCTCTGCCCGAAATGAACTGGTCTTGATCCAATCCGTGAAGGCGTTGACCACAAATTCCGATGCCAACCACACGTCTTGATAATCGCCCTCGCGCACGTCGAAGTTACTCGTCTCTTGTACCGATGTATAGGCGAAACGCGTATAAAAACCGCCGGTGCCCGTTTGCTCATTGCGTAATAAATCCGGCACTGCGACCAGTGCCACGATCGCCACCGGCAAGATTATCAACCACCAGCGCCGTGCCAGCACGCGCAGAATGAGAATAAGTTCCATGTTGCCTCGCTTCTGTTTGTTCACTCGTGTAGCATAATCAAGCCGGTTGGCTTTGCCTAGCCACGCTCTACGATCATCAGTCATGCGCGAGCCATGCCCGCAGATGATCGCACACGACCTGCGCTTGCTCCAGCACGACCATATGCCCGCCACCAGCGACGGTGATTAAGTTTGCCTGCGGGATCGCGGCGGCAAGCGTTTGACTCCATGCAAGCGGGGTCATCTTATCATCCGTGCCGACCAGCACTCGCGTATCGACAGCGATCTGTGGCAGGCGCTCGCGCACGTCGAAGGCATCACAGGCTTTGAAGTCCGCTTGTATCACGGTAGCTGACGTTTTGAGCAGGCGCTGTGCCCCCTGCTGGCGCACCTGCTCATCAATCTGCCGCGCCCACATCCACTTCATCAGCAGATGCGCGGTCGCCTCGGTATCATCGACAATGCCGCTGATTATCTGCGCGTTGACTGGCAAACGCGCCCCCGTACCGATCAATCCTAATCGGCGCACGACCTGCGGATAGTCGAGCGCGATCATCTGCGCGATTGCGCCACCCATGCTATGCCCGATAATCGTCGCCGTATCAATCGCCAGCGCATCGAGCAAAGCGACGACATCCGCGGCATAGTCCGCAATGCTTGCCCGCCCCGGCAAAGGACTGCGCCCGTGCCCCGGCAGATCGAGCGCGATCGCCCCCAGGTCGCGCCGGAGCGTGATCGACCAATCGAGATACATGCCCCCCGCCCCATGAATCAGGATGACGGGCGGCGTATCCGGCGCTTGTCGATAGTCTTTGTAGTGTATCGTCGCGCGTGCCGTCTCGATCATCGGCATCTTGACACTTGTCCCGCCGGCCTCATGGATATTTGCGGTTCAACAGGCGCGGATAGGGTGTGGTCTCGCGGATGTGTTGTAGACCACACAGCCACGCGACTGTCCGTTCGATACCAATGCCGAAGCCCGCGTGTGGCACACTGCCGAACTCGCGCAGGTCGAGATACCATTCGTAATTTGCCCGATCGAAGCCGTGTTCTTCGATTTTCTGCTCTAGCAGGTCTTTATCGTAAATGCGCTCACTGCCGCCGATGATCTCGCCGTAGCCTTCCGGCGCGAGCAGATCGACACAGCGGCACACTTCCGGACGACCGTCGACCGGTTGCATGTAAAAGGCTTTGACCGCGCTGGGATAGTGATAGACGAACACCGGTTGATCGAACATCTTGGCGAGGGCGGTTTCGTGCGGTGCGCCGAAGTCTTCGCCCCATTCGATCGCTAGCAAGTCTTTCTCGTCGCCATCGTCTAAGCCCGCGTGGTGTTTCTGCAAGCGGTCGATCGCTTCATCGTAGCTGATGCGGGCGAAGGGCGAGCTGATTGTCTCAAGTTGGCTGATGTCCCGTTCGAGGATTTCTAGCTCTTGCCGATTCTTATCAAGCACCTGTTGCACGGTGTAGACCATCATCTGCTCTTGGATGTCCATCAGTTCTTCTAGCGAGCAGAAGGCAATCTCCGGCTCCAGCATCCAGAATTCGATCAGATGGCGGCGGGTCTTGCTCTTCTCGGCGCGGAATACAGGCCCGAAGCAATAGACTTTGCCAAAAGCCATGATATTAGCTTCGTTGTAAAGCTGTCCGGTCTGTGCGAGGTAGGCTTCATCTTCAAAATAATCGATTTCAAACAGGGTCGTCGTCTCTTCGCCGGCGGCGGGGGTGATAATCGGCGTATCGACCAGCATGAAGCCGTTATCATCGAGCCAATCGCGGAAGGCTTTGATGATCGTCGCGCGCACGCGCAGAGCCGCCCACTGCTGATTACTGCGAAGCCACAGATGCCGCCGATCCATCAAGAATTCGGTGCCGTGTTCTTTGGGCGTGATCGGGTAGCCCTCTGCCAGTTGGATGATCTCAAGGCTGTTCAAGCCGACTTCATAACCAGCAGGGAAGCCGTCAGCGCGGTCATCTTCGCGCACAGTGCCGGTGACGGTGATCGACGACTCTTGCGTCAGCGATTTTGCCCGTTCAAAGTCGGCTTCTGGCATCTCCTTCTTGAAGGCGACGCACTGGATTTGTCCGCTTCCGTCGCGCAGGCGGATGAACTGCAAGCGTCCTTTGCCCGTCTTGGCGTATACCCAACCGCGCAGGGTCACTTCTTGCCCAACGTAATCGGCAATGTCGGCGATACGTATTACTTCTGCCACAATGCTTATCCTTTGTATACTCGTCTCTGATTAAACGCAGGTCATTATATCACGGGTTCAAAGGCTGGCAACGTGGCAAGCAAGGCGCGGGGTAACGCACAAGCGCACCCCGTTGCATCCATCAGGCGATATCGCGGCGGTTGAACACCAGCAAGGACCCACCCATGAACGCGATGATGCTCAGCGTCATGATCGCGAGATGCGCCGGCACAAGGCCATTTTCCAGCAGATATTCGACATTGTAATAGCTGAAGAAGGACAGTGCCTCCAGCGCGTTCATCCACGTCGCATCGACCATGCCGCCGACGGTGAACACGATGTAGCTGATGACGATGAACGCCGTCACACTCATCAGCACCGTTTGCTTGCGGTTAACCAGCGCACCGATGAAGATCGTCACCGCTAGCACCAACATCAGCACCGGTATCAAGTTCAGCGAGATCATGACTAAGCGACCGATTTCGATGTCGTCCAGCGGCACCGATGCCAACCCGCCGAACAAGCCCGCGATAACCATCAGCACGAGGAAGGCGATATTCACACTATAGGCGAGGAACTTCTCGACAATCATCTGCCAGCGCGGGATCGGCAAGGATAGTACCACGTCCATCGCGCCTAAATCTTCGTCATTCGTGGTCACGCGCATGCCGACAAAAGCCGGATAAGCCGCGAATAAGATCGCCATCTTGCCGAAGAATCCCAGCGCCAGCAAGCCCGTCACCGTACCGATGACTTCGATATTCTGGATGCCGGCGGCAGCTAAGATCGGATCGGGTAGCGTAGCCAACAATGGAACAATGTCCAGGCTGGCGAGTGATGGCGTAATCAGCACGAAGAACCACATGAATGCCGCCATGCCCGCCCCCCATAGCAGAGTCGTCCGCCATGACGTTTTTAGCGTATCGATGAATACAGACCCTCTCATCGTTGTTGCTCCTTATGATGTGTTGTTGGTGTATATGAGACTCGCATCGTTATCCTGCTTGAATGTCGCGACGTTCGTACATGAACAACGACCCCGCGAACAACACCGCCGTACTCATCAGCAAGATCAAGACATTGACATAACTGATGCCGTTGTTCACCGTACCCTCAGCATCGAAGTAGTAGAAAACTGAGAACGCCCCCAACACAAGCGACAGCGCGTCTTCCGTCATGTTCGAGACGGTGAACACGAAGTAGCTGACGACGACGAAGCCACCCGCCACCGCAGCGACGATGCGCTTATCCCCTGTGAGGCTCGATACGAACACGGTGAACGCGAGAATCGACAGCATCAACGGGATCATGTTCAAACTCGCGACGAACAATAAGCCGAGATCAACTGCCATATCCGCAGGCAAGGTCTGTGCGCCAGCGAAAACGCCAAGAGAGCTGAAGAGCGATAGACCGAGCGCGATCACCGCATATGCCGCGAATTTCTCAGCGATGATATGCCAGCGCGGGATCGGCAGAGATAGCACCAGATCCATAATCGCGTCGTCTTCGTCGTTGCTGATGACGTTTAAGCCCATGATAACGGCGTAGGTCGCCACGACCAACGCGCCATACGTGAAGAACGCGAAGCCGACGAAGCCTTCTAGCGTGGCGAGTGTCTCGGCTTCGCTCAAGCCGAAGGTCGCCAGCAGTTGGGGCGGCATACTCCCTAGAATATCATGATATTGTTGCAGGGTATCCGCCTCTTGAATGATCGCTGAGACGTAAAAGCCCAGCACCATCAGCAGTAAGCCCACGCCCAGCAGAGATTTCCACGAGCGTTTGAGTTGTTCCATGAAAATTGCACCTGTCATCGTTATGCCATCTCCCGTTCTGCGCCTGCCGAGGCGGACGCGCGCTGTTCATGTCTTTCATCATCATCGTCCCCGTAAAACGCGAGGAAAATATCCTCCAGCGAGGGTTGCTTGACCTGTATATCCTGCACATACCCATCGTTGACCGCGCGCAAGAGCGGATCAAAATCGCCCTGTAGCCTGAGATGTAACTGCACGCCATCACGCTGAATATCGCTCACGCCGTCAATGGCTTGCAAGCGACTGACCCATGCCTGTGGCACAGGATCGCGGAAGATCATCTCGACCACGCGAAATTCGACGTGTGTCAGCTTTTCGATGTCTTCGACCGCTTTCAGATCGCCATCGCGCAGGATGCCGACGCGATCACAAATCGCCTGCACTTCGCTCAGGACGTGCGAGGAGAGAAACACCGTGCCACCCGCCTGCTTGAACTCGCGCATCATCAGGTTGAATTCCTGTTGCATCAGCGGATCAAGCCCGCTGGTCGGTTCATCCATGATGAGCAAGTCCGGATGGTGCATCAGGGCGAGGATCAAACCTAGCTTGCGCTTGTTGCCGGTGCTGTATTCGCGGATTTGCTTGCTCATGTCGAACTTGAGACGCTCGGCTAGTTTTTGGGCTTCGCGCCACTGGGCATCGCTCTCGCCGCGCACGGATGCCACGTAGTGAATCACCTGCTTAGCCGTGCGATTCTTCCATAGGTTGAGTTCGCTCGGCAAAAAACCAATGTGATGATGCAAGCTAACGCTGTTCTCGCGCACATCCTGCCCCCAGATCGTCGCTGTACCAGCTGTCGGGCGGATTAAATCGAGCAAGAGGCGAATCATGGTCGTCTTACCCGCACCATTCGGCCCCAAAAAGCCGAAGATTTCGCCCGTCTCAACGCTGAGCGTCAAGCGATCAAGGGCTTTGGTCTGGTTGTTATATACTTTCGTCAAATCATTTGTCTGGATAACTACGTCGGTTGTCATTTGCGCTTACGCCTTCCCTATCGTGTCAAATCATCTATTGGTAGTCAATCACTACGCTCTTGCACATCCGGTTGATAAGCCGCGTCGATGGCATCGAGCATCGCTTGCCGATACTGGCGGATCACCGCCTTACCGGCGTCGCTATCGCCGCCCCCCGGCGGGCTAACCGTCCGGTCGATCATATCGACCAGCAAATCGAAGGTGGCATCCATCGGCGGGATCGTCTCATCGGGCAGAATCTCGTTGAACTGGAGCAAGCCAAAGTGCGTCGCGTTCAGGAGATACGTCAGGGTGTGCGCGTCAACATCGGTACGGACGACCCCAGCGCTTTGCATCGCTTTGAAGAAGCCCTCGAAGAATGCCATCCGCCGCTGGAATAACTGCACCAAGCCCATACGGGCGAGCAATGTACCCAGCATGTGCCGGTCACGCCCGTAGATCGCGCGCAGGAACGAATTATCAAACAACGCCGCCAGCGCGTGCCGCATGAAATTAGCATACGTGCCACCGTCAGGATCAGCCTCAATGCGATCGAACCAGTCCAGTATCAAACGGCGCGATTCGTGCAGGAGCAAGGTCTGGAATAAGTCCTCTTTTTTGTTCCAGCGCACGTAAATCGTACTCTTAGAGACACCAGCCTCATGGGCGATGTCGTTCATCGTTGTCTTGTCGTAGCCATAATGCACGAGGAGCGAGCGCGCCGCGGTGAGAATGCGATCTGCGATCTCGTCGTGCGGTCGATCCATTTGCGCCATAGCATCCTTTCGCCTAAACTATGTGACCGAATAACGTTATCTGGTCATATGTTACGAAAAAATCGCGCATCTGTATCCCCCAATTATTGGGGGGTTGCGCATGGGCTTAGAGGCTTTCATCCCCAGCAAAGACGATGACGAGGACGAATCGCTGGCGGATTTCGTGCAGCGGCGGCTAGGGCAAGAGGCGCTCGATCAACTGGCGGAGCCGCTGATGTCCGGCATTTATAACACCGATGCCGAATCGCAAAGCCTGATGGCGACCTTCCCGCGCTTTCGTGCGTTGGAGCAAAAATATGGAAGCCTGACACGGGGTATGTTGGCGATGCAACGCCAGCGCAAAGCTCACTCGTCCAGTAACGCGCACAAACCGTCGATGTTCATGTCCTTCAAGGATGGGATGCAGACGCGGATTAACACGCTGGTCGATCGCCTGACGGGGGACTGCCGCTTGAACACCGGCTTACAGTCGATCGAAGCGACAGCGGGAGGCTACCGTCTGCGCTTGGATGATGGCAGTTGGATCGATACGCAACAGGTGGTACTCGCGCTGCCAGCATATGCCAGCGCGACCCTGCTCGCCGGTCTTGCACCCGCGTCTGCCGCGCTCTTACGCAGTGTCGATTACGTCAGCATCGGCACGCTCAGCCTCGCCTATCACAAGTCTGACCTACGCAAGGTGCCGGATGGCTTCGGCGTGGTGATTCCGCAGAGTGCCGGACGCGACATCAACGCGATCACCGTCTCATCGACCAAGTTCAATCATCGTGCGCCGGATGACATCGTGCTTCTGCGCGCGTTCTATGGCGGCGCACGTACACCACACACCTATCAGCAAGATGACGAAACTCTGCAAGCGACCGTCCGCCGCGAACTGAAAACGATCTACGGCATCACCGCCGACCCGATTTTCACGCGCGTGCTTCGTAATCAGCGCGCCACAATATACCGTCGGACATCGCGAGCGGGTCGCCAGCATCGAAGCCGGCTTACCCGCCGGATTGACGGTTGTCGGCAGTCCGTATCATGGGGTCGGTGTGCCGGATTGCGTCCATCAGTCCCAGCAAGCGATCGAGCGCATCGCGCCCGATCTGAAAGCCAACTCAATCACAGAGCCAGAACTGGTATGAGGGCGCGAGGGTGCTAGGTCGTATCATCGCCCGCCAGCTTATCGACCAATGCCCGACCAGCGGCATAGCCCGATAAATACGCCCCCTCGACCCGTCCGCGCCCGCCGAAGGCATCGCCGGCAAAGATCAGCGGTAAGCCTTCAGCTTGTAGAATATCGCGCGGGTGGGTCGTCAGGGGGACGCTGTAGCGCCATCGCTTCAAATCGCGGTCGGTGACGGTCGCATCATCGGCGAGATACGGTTGCAGGGCTTCTTCCAGCGTCTCTAGCAATTGCTCATCCGGCATATCGTAATACTTGCGGCTGTAGAGCGCTGCCATATGGAGCGTGACCACGCGCTCATCGGGCGAGATGCCCTTGGCTTGATTATCCGCAATCCAGTAAATAGGCTTCTTAAAGTCCTGTATGGCGCCCGGCTCGGGCAAATCGACCTCACCAGCGACGACGAACATCCCCGCCACGCACGGCCCGTATTGAATACGTTCTAAATCCTGGCGATTTTGCTTGGTCAACGGGGCATCGCCGATCAGCTGTAATGCCTGTGGCGGCGGCGGTGTCATGAGCAAGTTCTTGCCCGTGTACGATGCACCAGATTCATCCGTGAGCCACCACTCGCCCTTCGCCGTATATGAAATGTTCGCGATGCGCGTGTTGACGCGCACATCGTCCACATCCTGCGCGAGACTCCGCGCAAGGTTGTTCATCCCCCCCCGCGTGACGTAACGTGGGTGGCCGTCGCTGACTGTGCGCTTCAGGCTTCCGTCGCTCCAGCCATGCCCCCACACATAGACCAAATCTTCCGCCAGCCACTTATCAACCATCTCTTGAAAGGTCGGCGTACGCACCGTGAAGAATTGCGCCCCGTGATCAGCAAGCCCCGCACCGACGCGCCGCGTCGCCAAGCGCCCGCCGACACTACGCCCCTTATCGAAGATGATCACGCTGTGACCTGCCGCCTGTATCATCCGCGCCGCCGTTATCCCGCTCAAGCCAGCTCCTACAATCAGCACATCTGTCGTCATGCTGAGTTTGTCCTTTCCAAATAAAAAATAATCATTAGGTTCATGTTATACCCTGATGATACTACACAGACTGACATCCACCAAAGGGCAATAGTGGATTCGCAGAAAGATGATGCTTGCACAATGCTCATACTGAGCGTAAGAGTGCGAACGGTCACCTGATCCTCAAAAGGAGAACAAGGCTGAATACCCACCTAAAATTACATAAAAACTCTATCAGAATATCAGCGTCATCATGCACCTTTGCGTTAAAGTCACGGTATGATACAAGTGGGTTAAATCGAGTTTAGCTTATACGAGGTTGAGTCATGCCAATTTACACATATCGTCGCGAAGACGGCACAACCTTTGAGGTTCGCCAGAAGTTCAGCGATGATCCGCTCAAAGTTGATCCAGAAACGGGACAATCGGTGCATCGCGTGCCACAAGCCGCGGGGATCGTTTTCAAGGGGTCGGGCTTCTACGTGACGGATAACTCCAAAGCGAAGAAAGTCGCAAAGCCTAAGAGTGACGAGAGCAAGAGCGATAGCACCAGCAAGACCGAAAGCACCAGCAAGGGCAATAACGATACCAAACCGAGCGCCGCAGGTAGCAGTGCCGCTGATTAAGCCCAGTCATTGTTGGACAATATTGCTCGGCTGACGAACACTCACACGTTTTGAGGTGGGTGTTTTTGCTTTAAGCTGTTGCGCGTATTCATGCGTGGCTCATTGACTCACGTTAGCATACAGCTCGTGCGGGGTAGCCCGCTCGGCTGATTTAGTAGTCAATCACAAGGGGTAAATCATATATGACAGTCTTGGTCACAGGTGGTGCCGGTTTTGTCGGCAACAACGTTATTGATCAGCTCGTGGAGCAAGATCGTCCGGTGCGGGCGATGGTGCGTACGCCAGAAAAAGCTGAGATGCGACTGGGCAGATATGGCGACAAGGTCGAGATCGTGCAGGGTGATGTCACCGATCGTGATAGTGTCTTCGCCGCGCTCGAAGGCGCGACCGCCGTCGTGCATACCGTCGCCATCTCGATGGAAAAAGGCGGGCAGACTTACGAAGAAGTCAATTATCAAGGGACGATCAACGTCGCTGATGCCGCCGAACATCACGGCGCGACACGCTTCATCAACATCAGCCAAAACGGTGCCGACGCTTCTCTGCCATATCGCTTTTTAGCGAGCAAGGGCAAGGCACAGGAGTATGTCGCATCATCTGACTTGCAGTGGACAGCCCTGCGCCCGTCCGCGATCTTCGGGCCACAGGATGAGTTCTTCAACACATTTGCGCGCCTCGTCCGCCTGACACCGATCGTTTTCCCGTTGATTGGTGGCGGCAAAGCCGAGTTCCAGCCCGTCTCGGTGCAGGATGTCGCGACGGCGACCGTTCGCAGTCTGGATGATGACGCGACCATCGGCAAAGAGCTGGTATTAGGCGGGCCAGAAGCGCTGACGCTGGGCGAGATCGAACAGCGCGTGCTAGAAGCCCTCGATACCAAGCGCGTGATGTTCCCCGCGCCGGTCTGGCTCTTACGTCCCGCCGTCTTCGTGATGGAAAACACCCTGCCCGGCTCGCCCGTCAGCAGTGGTCTGCTAGAGTTGCTCTCAGTGCCGAACACGGTGCCGAATAACGCGCTGGTCGATCACTTCGGCATGGAGCCGATTCCTTTCGCTGGCGAGCATATCGCTTACCTCAACGACACCAGCGCCGGACAAGCCCTGAACAAATTCTTCACCGGCGCGACTGTCAACTAAGACCGCGCCAGATGCCAGCGACACACACGCATGATGTTGCTGGCACGTAACTACTCAGCCCTCACCCTAAATCCCTCTCCCGACCGCCACTATGTGGCTAGGAGAGGGACTTCAACCGTGCTTGTCTTGAGGGCAGAAGCTGGCGTCAATCAATT
>DAOTTV010000102.1:0-8061 GCA_034437755.1 Anaerolineae bacterium
GGGGGGGCGGGGGCAAAGCCCCTGCGACAAAAACCACGCGAAATCCCAAAGAGCCAACATTTTGTAGATAGACCGATGAAGGATGAGAGCGATGCAGACGACAAGACGCGACCTAGAAACGCTGATGGCTAAGTGGGAAGGGCGCTGGCGTACCCGTCGCCTCCTGCTCTATTTGCCGCGTGTGCTGATCGGCGTGCTGATGGTCGCCATCGTCGGCACGCTCTTGCTACGGGCGAGTGGGCTTCCGCTGACGGTGATCGCGGGGGTTGTCGGGGCGGGTATCGCGGGCGGCGTGATCGTCATCGGCGGGGCGTTGCGCCTCTTCGGGCATCAGGGGATGTCCGCCGCGCGGCACTTTGACCAACTCTTCGATCTCAAGGCACGCATGACGACTGCGCTCGAACTCATGGACGGGCGCATCACGACTCGGCCCGATATTGCCCAGCGCCAGCTAGACGACACGCTCGCCACTGCCCAGAATCTCGACCCGCGCAAGATGATCAAATACAACGTGCGTTGGCTAGAAGTC
This sequence comes from Anaerolineae bacterium, assembly GCA_034437755.1. GTDB lineage: Bacteria > Chloroflexota > Anaerolineae > Aggregatilineales > Phototrophicaceae > JAUZRW01. Next base: position 530 of record DAOTTV010000102.1, read on the forward strand.
CTGCCGATTATCCCGCTGGTGATTGTGCTGGCGGTTCTGCTGCTGTGGCCACAAGCGGGGCGCGATGACGCGATGCTCGCGCCTGCAAGCCAGGCGGCGATTGCCGATGCACAAGACGACGTGCGCGACTTGACCGAAGAAATCGCCACCGATAGCACGCTGACACAGGACGAGCGCGACAGCCTGCTGGAATCGCTGGAAGTCAGCCTTGATGCGTTGGACGCGCCCGACACCGATAGCGAAGAAGCCTTCGTCAACATGAGCGAGCTAGAAAGCGACCTACGCCAGACCGCACAGGATATTCAGCGGGATCTCGGCGCACAGGATCAGATGCTTGCTGAGATGAGCGACGCGCTCAATTCTGCCGGATTGGGCGACCTACCGCTTAACAGCGATGCCAGCAATGCCGAAGCCCTCGCCCAGCAGTTAGACGCGCTAGCACAAGCGCTCGAAAACTTGACTCCAGCCCAGCGCGAAGCCCTGAGCGAGGCGCTCGCTAATGCCGCCCAGAGCGCGGACGCGCCCGCCCCAATGCCCGACTTGAGTCAATCCCTGCAAGATTTGGGCGATGCCCTGCAAAATAACGATGAGCAAGCCCTACAGGATGCGCTCCAGCAGGCACAGGATGAACTCGATCAACGCCAGCAGATGCAAGATCAACGCCAGCAAGCCGCCGAGAACTTGAACTCTGCCGCCGATCAAGCCCAGCAAGCCGCCGACGACATCGCCCGTGCCGAACAGCGCGATAACCAGACCAGCGCCGATGCAGGCGATCAGCAACAGCAAGCCCAATCCGGCGAAGAACAAGCCGGTCAGCAAGGGTCAGAGGCACAACAGCAAGGCGCACAAGGCGACGAGCAGAGCGCATCGCAACAGCAAGGCGACGGTCAGCAATCCGGTCAACAGGGGCAACAGATCGGGCAGAGCGGGCAAGGGACGACGCAAGTCCAATCTCAGCAGAGCGATGCCCAGAGCGCACAATCCGGCAATAGCGAGGATGCCAGCGCCAGCGACGACGGCGGCAGTGGCACCGGCGCGGGCACCGGCACCGGCGATAAGAGCGACGACATCCAAGCGGCATCGGATGAGATCACGCAGAATAACGCGGATGGCAGGGGCGGCGAGCGCGAGTATCAAGACGTGTTCGCGCCGACTGACATCGACGGGCAAGGCGATAGTACGATACGCCTCGAAGCTGACGAGAGCGATACCCCCGCGCAAGAAGGCGAATTCCAGGCGAATCCCGATGGCGAGAGTACCGTCCCCTATAACGAAGTGTTCCGCACCTATGCCGACGAAGCCAATACCGCGCTCGAAAGCGATTATATCCCGCTCGGTATGCGCGATCTCGTGCGCGATTACTTCACATCACTCGAACCGGACGAATGAGGCGCGGACTCAGCGGCGGGGGCGGTCGCATCCGCGTCCGTCGCTTGCTCTTTGCGCTTGCGTTGTAAGGCGCGTTTTTCCTCCTCAGGGAGCAAGAAGTACATCCCCAGACGAATCAATAATCCCAGCATAATCGGCTATCTCCTAACTACTCAGGCAACTACTCCGCCCTCACCCTAAATCCCTCTCCCGACCGCCACAATGTGGCTAGGCGAGGGACTGCACACGCGCTTGTCTCCCCTTCTCCCAGCTTTGACTCCGCCGCCGTGGGTTTTAGTCTCTTTAGTCGTCTCAGCATTTATGACGTGATAAGTCCAGTCACGTGTGATCGCTTAGATGTGATAAGTCATCGTGATGACTGACCTACCCCGCTGACGGGCGACCACGCCCTTCTATTCATCACTGCGCTACAATATATGCTAGCACAGTGCTAACAGGCTATCTAGCAAGCCCTTATCAGGCGCATTGTCACAAGCATAAATGACGACAATCGCCCGCGTGTATACGGGCGACAGGCGACGATCAATTACTTATCATGGAGTAAAACGCGGACGATCAGCGGCGCGGTAACAGGCGTTTGCGCCAGTTGAGCAGGGTCACGGCGTATTCCTGCGGGGCTTCCAGCGGCAAAAAGTGACCGGCGTTCTGCACGAGGACGAAGCTCGTCCGCGCTGATTGTGTCAGCAGGGATTCGAGATATTTGCCGACTTGATACCACGGTTGGTACACATCCCCTGCCGCCCAGATCAGCAGTGTGGGGATATTGACGTCACACAGATCGGGCAAGATAACGACGTTCTCGTCGTTGCGTAGGTCGCGGACATGCCGCACCCACTCGCGCCGCCCGTCGGGGTCATGGACTTTGCTATCCCAAAAGACGCGCGCCAGCATCTCCGGCGTGAGTTGACGCTCGTGGGCGAAGCCATCGCGCAGGGCGCGATTCACAAGCGGGTTCGGGATCAGGTTGAGGCGCACCAGCAGATCGTATAAGCCCCATTCGGCAATGCCCTGCATCAGCAAGATCGGCAAGACCGGGAAGGAATCGCCGACGACGGTATCGCCCATCGTCAGATGGCTGATGAGATGCGGATAGCGCACCGCTATCAGTTGTGCCACGGCCCCGCCGAGATCGTGCCCCACCAGCCAGACCGGCCCGAGATTGAGCTGTTCCAGCCAGATGGCGTATAAATCCGCGACTGTCGCGAGCCGATAATCGACCGCGGTCGGGAAGCGCGTCTGTCCGTAGCCGGGCATGAAGGGCGCATACACGCGATAGCCCAGCGTCGTAAAATACGGGACCACATCGCGGAATAGCTCGGCACTGGTAGGGATGCCGTGTAAGAGGACCAGCGGCTTGCCATCCTCGCGACCGGATACTAGTACATCGAGCTGACCAGCGCCGAGTGGCATGATTTTGTTCTTGATGTCGTGCGTCATCGGGGCTCACAATCTACAAACACAGTTTACGTCGGGTTGGGGGTCAGGCCCGTGCAACGACCACGCGACATCCCAAACAACCGTCATGCTCTATTAAACCACAAATGCGCGCGTTCGGGGCAGTTTTGGCACGCGGCTTATACGTCGATATTGTCGCGTTGCTGGCGATTGCTGATCTGCCCGGCTTCGACTTCGAGAATATCGGCGCGGTTGATGAAATCCGCGCTGAAAATCTCTAACTCGGTCGTCGTGACTAGCGTCTGCACGCCATCCTGCAAGCGACTGAGCAGGTATTCGCGCCGTTTGCTATCCAGTTCAGCCACCACTTCATCCAGCAGTAGCACCGGATACTCGCCGATGTGGTCGCGCATCCAATCGAGTTCGGCGAGCTTCAAGGCCATGACAGCTGTCCGTGCCTGCCCGCGACTGCCGTATAAGCCACAATCGCGCCCGTTAATCATCAGGCGCAGTTCATCGCGGTGCGGGCCAGAGAGCGTCACGCCGCGCTCGATGCTCGGTCGTTGCTCGCGCTGGAGCTGGGCGGCGAACTGGGGCGCGATGCGCTCGGCACTCAGATCACGGTGTAAATCCAGCCCCATCACGCCGAAGGATAGCTGACCGTCGCCTGCGGCGGTGGGCAAAAAGCTGGGCTGATACTGTAAGGTCAAGGTCTCGCGATTGCCCGTCAGCGCGTGATGGTTTGCCTGTGCGTTCAGTTCTAGCTCGCGCAGGAAGCGTTGGCGCTCGGCAATGATGATCGCCCCCGTCTGCACGACTTGCTCATCCCAGTAGGCGAGTTCGGCAGCTTGGGCGCGTCTCTCGCCAATCCGTTTGAGTAGGGCGTTGCGCTGGGGTAGGATTTTCTCGTACTGGGCGAGCGCCTGACTGTAATCGCGGTTGACCTGCGTCAGTGTGGTATCCATGAAACGCCGCCGATCCGAGGGCGAGCCTTCGATCAGGGCGAGATCACGCGGGAGAAAGAGCACCACCGCCAGCACGCCGATGATGTCCATCACGCGCTTCTCGACGTGGTTCTGCTTGATCGTCTTGCGGAAGCGTTGCACGCCTGTCGAGCTATCGATCATCAGCGTCGTCTCTAAGTGCTGGATGCTGGGCGTGCGGTTTTGCACATCGCCGATGATGCGCGTGTAAGGCAGTGGGTCGGCTTCGGTGCGCCAGTGGATCAACTGGCGGTCGCTGGTGGTATAGGGCGATTGGCTGGTGGCAAGATAATAGATCGCTTCGAGCAAGCTGGTTTTGCCCTGTGCGTTATCGCCATGCAGGACGATCGGACGCTGGGGCAGGCTCAGTTCTAGGCGGGCGTAATTACGAAAATTCGTCAGCGATAAGTGTTGGAGGTGCATGGACATCTGTCTATCATGGCGAACGAGTGCGATGCTCATTATAGCAGATTGTGCGGGTGGGCTATAGCGTGTAGGTCGACGAACAGCTTGTCATTAAAAGAAGCGAGTCACGTTGCCGTGACTCAGGTTGAGGTAGGTTGAGGACAGGGTTTATGTACACCTAATCGCTTATTTCTTATGCTCCAAGCATAGCCGATCGCTGGTATACCCGTCACCTGACAAGCGTCCCCATTAACCATGCGGGATGTCATACAGGGGGCTAGGCATCCCCCCTGTGGACGGACGTGCTTAGAAGGGTGTGACGCGGTGGCAGGCAGCCCAATGCCCCGGCTCGACCTCGATCAGTTCGGGGTCGGGTTCGTGGTGGCACAGGTCGAACTCGACCGGACAACGTGTGTTGAAGTTGCAACCAGCGGGCGGGTTTGCTGGGCTGGGCAGGTCGCCCTTCAGCAAGATGCGCTTGCGGTTGCTCTCTTTGCTGGGGTCAGGCTCGGGCACTGCCGAGAGCAGAGATTGTGTGTAGGGGTGCATCGGGTTGTCGTAGACATCGTCGGTGTTACCCAGTTCGACAATCTTACCCAGATACATCACCGCCACACGATCGCAGATATGGCGCACCATCGACAGATCGTGCGCGATGAAGAGATAGGTCAGGTTCATCTCTCGTTGCAGGTCTTCCATCAGGTTGACGACCTGTGCCTGAATCGACACATCGAGCGCGGAAATCGGCTCATCGGCGACGATGAAGCTGGGGCGTAATGCCAGCGCGCGCGCAATCCCGATGCGTTGCCGTTGCCCGCCGGAGAACTCGTGCGGGTAGCGGTTGATGAAGTACGGGTTCAGCCCGACGGTCTCCAGCAGGCTTTCGACGTATTCCTGCCGTTCTTCTTTATCGGGGTACAGGTTGTGGATGACCAGCGGCTCGCTGACGATACTGCCGACGGTCATGCGCGGGTTGAGCGAGGCGAAGGGATCCTGAAAGATGATCTGCATCTTGCGCCGGATTATCCGCATCTCTTGACTGCTGATGCTCGTCAGGTCTTGCCCGTTGTAGATCACTTGCCCGTCAGTCGGCTTATACAGTTGCAGGATGGTGCGCCCAGTCGTGCTTTTCCCACAGCCCGACTCGCCGACGAGACCGAGCGTCTCGCCGCGCTTCACGTCGAAGCTGATACCATCGACCGCGCGCACCGCCCCGACCTGCCGTTGCAGGATGAACCCCGCGTTGAGCGGGAAGTGCTTCTTCAAGTTGCGGACGGATAAAATCACGTCCCCTTTATCGTCGCGTTTCGTCTTTGCCTCTGCGCTTGCTGTGACCATTATTCATTCGCTCCAGCTTCTTGATTGTTGTCATATCCTGTTTTCGCGGCAGAGGGGATGAAGACTTCTTCATTGCGTTTAGCTTCTTCTATCAGTGCCTCGCGCAGGTCATACCATGCCGCGACCATATGCCCGGGATAACCGCCCTTTGCCTGTTGGAGCGGGGGCATCTCTTCAAAGCATTTTTCAGTCGCATACGGATTACGGACGGCGAAGGGATCGCCTGCTGGCGGTTTACGCATATCCGGCGGTGAGCCTTCGATTTGTACTAGACGGCGGTTACTGCCATCGAGCCGCGGTAGCGAGCGCAACAGCCCCAGCGTGTAGGCACTGCGCGTATCTTGGAAGACTTCTTTCGTCGGGCCACGCTCCATCACGCGCCCGCCGTACATCACCTGAATCGTATCGGCGATACCGGCGACCACGCCGAGATCGTGCGTAATCCAGACAATCGCCATGTTGAACTCGTCCTTCAATTGCTTGATCAGTTCGATAATCTGCGCCTGAATCGTCACGTCGAGCGCGGTGGTCGGCTCGTCGGCAATCAGCAACTTGGGGTTACAGGATAAGCCCATAGCGATCATCACGCGCTGGCGCATCCCGCCGGAGAATTGGTGCGGGTAATCGTCGAGGCGTTGCTTCGCATCTGGGATACCGACCAGATCGAGCAGTTCAGCCGCACGGCGACGGGATTCGTCGTTGGTCATGCCCATGTGTAATTTGAGGGCTTCGGTAATCTGGGTGCCGATCGTCAAGACCGGATTGAGCGATGTCATCGGATCCTGAAAAATCATCGCGATTTCTTTACCGCGCACCAGTCGCATTTGCTCGGGTGGGAGCGAGAGCAGATCGCGCCCCTCGAAGATCACTTCGCCACTTTCAATCTTGCCCGGCGGTTGCGGGATCAAGCCCATGATTGCTAGCGCATGGACGCTCTTCCCACTTCCCGACTCTCCTACAACACCCAGCGTTTCGCCTTCGTGTAATTTGTAGGAGATGCCGTTGACCGCATAAACAGTCCCTTCCTGTGTGTAGAACCTGACGACCAGATCCTTCACTTCCATTAACACGCCCAAGAGGTTGCCTCCTCATTATTTAAGATTTGCAGATTAAATGATAACAGATTTTTATAGCCTTTTAAAACGACTATTGAGTTTGCCCAATGATTCGCAACTTGTCAAGCAATGGCTCATCAATATCTCGTGGGGGTTTATTGGTCAAATGTACCAAAAGCCGGGTGTTCGCGTGTGTGATGCCACATTTGCAGGTTACGAATCGTGCATCATCAGCAGTCCAGTGGACTCAATTGTTTTGTAGTTTAGGCGAGACTTATCAATATTTGATGAAGAAACGCCAGATCACAGCGGTAATTCACGCGGGAGTGTGATGGTGAAGCTCGTGCCGACGTTCAGCTCGCTCTCGACTGTGATCGCCCCCTGATGAAGCTCGACAATGCGCTTGACGATCGACAAACCTAATCCGGTGCCGCCTTCGATGTAACGGGCGGATTCTGCACGATAGAACTGGTCGAAGATGTGCGCCTGTGCGTCGTCGTCGATGCCGATGCCATCATCCGCGACGGTTAAGCGGAATGTCTCGCGGTCGGCTTCGGTCGTAATCGTGATGCACCCGTCGGCAGGCGTGTAGCGGACGGCGTTCTCCAGCAAGTTGATGAATACACGCTGGATGTTCTGTTTGTCGCAGGTGATGGCGACGGGGTCGGCTGTGCGCCGGATGATAACGTCATGGCGTTTGTGTTCGATCTTCACTGCCAGATCATCGAGGCAGTCCGCGAGGATGTCGTGCGGATTGACTGCTTCCAGATGCAATTGCGGGCGCTGGGTCAAGCGCGACATCGCCAGAATATCGTCAATCAGCGTCTCGACAATATCGACTTGCCGCCCTAGCTTATCCAGATGGCGCTGGCGTTTGTCGAGGTCGGTCACTCTCTGCGTCAGGTATAGGCTCGTCCGCATGATGCTCAGTGGCGTTTTGATATCATGCGAGACATCGCCCAACAAC